>NZ_JAVIZM010000001.1:222500-417500 GCF_031453555.1 Bacillus sp. SLBN-46
ACATTCCATTTTTAGAACCTCGATTATCTTGCCCAGAACATTGAGCTAAGCCTAAATCATGAAGTGAATGTATCCATCTTATTTCCTTAGACTGGCATTCACTACTAGTTGCTCCAATTGGTAACCATTCAAGGATTTCAACTTCAACTTCATTCAAGCGATCACCAACAAATTTTTTATATTTTTTATTTCTATATGAAATATTCCAAGCACGATTTGGATTAAATCCTATATTGGTACCACAATTACTGCCAACATAAAATATAATGCCATCTAAAGTATGACCATATACGTAATATCTTTTTTCCATATTAACTCCTCCTCCTCATCTTTTCTATCCGAAGAATTCAAAGTGTCAATTAAGGGTGGTAAAATAATTTAAAAGAAGTAAAAGGGGGATTTTCATGGATAAAAAATATTCCGCTAATGAACTACTGGAAATCGTGAAGAATCTTGATAAATGGGTATCAAATGAAGAAAGACACAAATTTTTGACGGAAATGTTTTATGAATTCTACAACCGAAGCAATATTCCAAGGGTTGATGAAGATTGGGAATAATAAAAATCACCTTGATTTAGATAATCGAGGTGATTTTTTTTGAAATAAATTGATATTTTATATAGCCAATCATTCTTAGGTGGTTTACTTTATCCATGTATTTAAGCCTATTCTAATAGTTCTAGTGAGCCCTATTATGTTAAAATAATGGAAAACAAGCTTAAGCATAGACAGGAGAAGAGTTTATGATTGAAATAAGCAAAGAGGAAATTCAAAATCGTACATATGACTTTCTTCGGCATCATGAGAATGATAGCGATGAACGTCAGCAAGCGCAAATGTGGATACGTGATTTCTTAGAAATTTTTGATATTCCACGTCAGAAAATCAACATTGGTTTTGAGTGGCGTGTTAATATTGATGGCTCTCAAAAGTACGCTGATCATTTACTAAATGGTGTGTTGTTAATAGAAATGAAATCACGTAATAAGAAGCTGGACAAAGCAAAATCGCAAGCATATCGCTATGTAATGAGCTTAGACAAAGCTGATATTCCAAAGTATGTGCTATTAAGTAATTTTGACCGTATCCAACTATTTGACTTAATGAATCCTGAAAACAGATGGGATTTCAAGGTAACTGATTTACCAAAACACTTGGACAAGTTTGCTTTTTTAGTTAACAAGGTCATGGATGTCAAAGTTCCATCAAATCCAGTGAATGTTAAGGCAGCTCAAATGATGGAAACTTTACATACTGAACTATTAGAAGCAAAATATCCTCGTAATTATGCTGACTTGCTTATGACACGTGTTGTTTTCTGTTTATTTGCGGAAGATAGCGGGATTTTCGAACCGAACCAGTTTAGCAACTATTTAAAAAATGAAACAAGAGTGGACGGCAGCGACTTAGTAGATCGTCTCGCAGTACTTTTTCAAACCTTGAATACTCCTGAAAATGAGCGGTTTCAATCTGAAGTTTTAAAAGAATTTCCATATATTAATGGTGGGTTATTTAAAGAACCCCAACTTACCGGTTTGCCATTAACAACAGCAATTAGAAGTCACTTAATTGAAACTGCTTCATTGGACTGGTCTAAAATTTCTCCAGTTATTTTTGGATCAATGTTCGAGGGTGCGATGGATGAAAACCGACGTCATAGTCTAGGAGCTCATTATACGTCTGAAAAGAATATTCTTAAAGTAGTTAATAATCTCTTTATAGATGAACTACGAGAAGAATTCGAACAAATTTTATGCTTAAAACGCGGACGCAAACAAAGACTTGAGATATTTCATGATAAATTGGCAAAACTGAAATTCCTTGACCCTGCTTCCGGCTCAGGTAATTTTTTGATTGTAGGTTATCGTGAGCTTAGACGACTAGAGCATGAGGTTATTTTAGAGGAACTGGAAGGTAAGCCGGTTCTTGACGTTGATATGTGGGTTCGTTGTGAAGTTGCTCAGTTTTACGGAATCGAGATTATTCCTTATGCTGTTTCTATTGCTCGTGTTGGTCTTTGGCTCATGGACCACTTAATGAACATGGAAGCAAGTGAACTATTTGGACAATTTTACGCACGCTTACCACTTCATGCAGGAGCTAATGTTATACATGCAAATGCACTTGAAATTGATTGGGGAGAAATAATTCCACCACAAGAACTAAATTATATCTTTGGCAATCCTCCCTTTTTAGGGCATAACAGAAAGAGTTCCGACAATACTAAAGAGCTTGTTGCGGTTGCTCCTAAATGGAAAGGAATTAAAAACTTAGATTACGTAGCAGGATGGTATATCAAATCTTCATTCATGATGGAAAAAAATGAATCAATTAAAACAGCTCTTGTATCAACAAATTCAGTTGTTCAGGGGATTCAAGCTATTTCATTATTTGGGGAATTACTTGAAAAAGGATTCTATATCAATTTTGCACATCAAACATTTGAATGGGATAACAATGGTGCTCATGTTCATGTTGTGATTGTAGGTTTTAGCAAGGAGAATAATAAGGTAAAGAAACTATTTACATACGAATCACTTCGTTCGGAATCTAACCTTGTAGAAACACCATTTATTAATGAATATCTTTTACCAATGGAAAGAGTGAATCTTGAAGGACGTAGTACACAGATTTCAAATAAGCCTGAAATGGTATATGGCTCCAATATGTCAACAGGAACAGCGTTGATGATAAAAACACGTGAAGAGGCAGTTAATCTTGTCAGAAAATATCCATGGACTAAAGACTTTATTCGTCCATTAATTGGCGCGCAAGAAATAACCAATAGTACAAAAAGGTATGTTTTGTACTTAAAAAATGCTAAATCATCTGATATTAGAAACAGTCCTGATGTTTTGCAAATGATTAGAAAAGTTCAATCTGACAGAATTAATAGTAAAGACCAACTAGCTAAACAAATAGCAAATCAGCCAACACTGTTATATAGTGATAGGGTTTTAGATGGAGAATTTTTAGTGATTCCAATTGTAACATCTGGGAGTAGAGAGTATATTCCCATGGTTTACGAAAAATCACCAACGATTGCAACAAATAAAACATTTCAGCTTCCAAATGCTAGCTTATTTTTATTCGGAATGTTGGAATCAAAAATGCACATGGCTTGGATGAACGTAACAGTGGGCAGATTAAAAAGCGATTACTCATATTCAAACACATTAGTTTATAATACATTCGTATTTCCAAATACTGATGAAACCCAGGAAGAGAAAATATCAAATTTAGCACAAAACATTTTAAATGTACGTGAAAAGTATATAAAACAGGGTCAAAAGATTAAAGATATTTATGATTCATTATTAATGCCACCCGATCTTAGAAAAGCACACAGCGAATTGGATAAAGCGGTTGAAAAATTGTACAGAAAAGAGCCTTTCCATTCAGATGAAGAAAGAGTTGAACACCTAATTAAACTTTACCAAAAAGCAACTGGGAAATAGCTAATAAAACAATCTCGTAAAGGAGAAACATTCTATTAAGCACCAATCATCGATTTAATACTGATTGGTGCTTTCTTTACTATCATGCTCATTTAATCTTACCTCACCAATCTTCCTGTCTATCTCTATCATCACGTAAAATGTATTCAAATTCACGAGCAACTTTATAAAGTCGTTCATTTCCTTCTTCTTCATATTTCTTCATAAGGATTTTGTAGTAGTCATTAGCTTCAACTCTTATTTTATCTTGAACTTTTAGAATGTAGATTAGAGGGTCGCAAGGAATTCTTTTCAGAAGATTGAGGACTTCTTTTTCATTTCCTAAATTTAGATCTATAACCATTTGCCTCCAAATCATAAAAAATCGCTCCAATCGTTCTTGCCTGAGTCAGATGCTTTCTTCTTAAGCTGAGAACTAAAGTCAAGTCCTAAAAGAATCATAGCTTCACGTATCTTAGCTTCAGCTTTGTTCTTCACTGCAACTGCTGGATGTTCACGAACTCCATGCAATGAAGTAGTCGTAAATCCTTCTCGAAGCAATTGTTCTTCACATTGCTGAACTGTATAGATATTGAAGGCCAATCGTTCAATGACTACTTTGTCTGTATCTCGAACTTCACCAAGCTGACTAACTTGTTCGAATATCATTTGATAGAGTTTCTGAATTTCAGATTTCACGTTAAACCTCCTTTACAAAATTTTACATAAAAACTCTTGTGGGAAAAATTACCCGCATTAAAAGTGTACACGTCCCCGTTATTTTGGTGTTTTGAGCGTTTTTGTTCTGAGAGGTAGGCGATACCTCACTCTTAGGCGAGAGGACGTATAATTGTACATATGCAATCAACAAACACATTGTTGTAAGAACGAAGTCTTCATGGTACAACAATTATGACTATCTACTACATTGCAACTACCCTTGCAACTATAAGAACTTCCGTATGAATCCATATGATACTTCAGGGATTCCCATTGATTGAAGTGTTAAGTTAGTACGATCGAATACCACTGCCCTCTTACAACTAATATCCTTCTCTTGAACCTTCTCAACTAAGTCTTGAGCAACTATAGTAGCAACTGCTGCTCTGTACTGCTCAGAAGTAAGATATTCTCTAACCTTTATCAAATGATATAGCTTCTCATGAACATTCATTATGATACTCCTTTCAATTGTTGTGCTGTGCTACTATAAGTAGTTGTATCTGTTGTACTAACTGTTCTATATAACAGTAAGAAGAAATTAAGGCTAAGAGAATATGCCCCTAGCCTATATCATACTTATTAAGGTGTTACGTCAGTTTGAGTTAATGCTCCAGAACCTTGTAATGAGATTGAATATTGGACCAAATCATCGTATGGAAGCTCAAGCGTGAAGTCAGTGATGATGCAAGTTCCTTCATAATGAAGTCCTGATGGGAATTCAATATAAGCAACAACGCTTTCTCCATTTACAAAAGCAGTTTCTAAAATAGCATAAGCTGCATCAGATTCAATAAAGCAGCCATCAGCATCGATTGACCATTCTTTGAAACCTGTTAAACTTTCTTTCCAGTATCCAGCTGTGTCCTTACTCGTGGCGTCGATAGTTTCCGCGCTCCGGTTAAGGGTAGCATTTCTTTGACCACCAAGTACTTTTCCAGTTGTAACATCTTTGATATATAACTTAACTTTAGCACCAGTAATTTTTGACATTTCAATCTATCCTTTCGTTAATAAAGCATAAAATAAGACAGAAGATTCTGACTTCTTAGAACGTGAAGAAATTCACAATATTAAGCGATAATAACTAACTTTTGGAAAGCATCAGAGTTGAAAACACAACCATCAAGGTAGACATCGAACAAGAAACCAACTGTACCTTTAAGAGCATGGTCAGTATCTTGAACCATAGTCATCTTAGGACCTTGTTTAACCATTACTGCATATCCATCTACCATACTTCCTAAGATACAAGGAGTTTGTCCAACAGCAGTTCCAGCTTCTAAAGAATCAGTAACGATTACTTCAAGACCGAACAATGTGTAGCTAGGCTTTCCGTTTACAATTCCGTTCTGAATGTAGAAATGACCTACAGCATCTTTTAATTTAGCAATTCGATTGAAGAACGGACGGCTCATGTAGAATGCAGAGCGTTGAAGGTACTCAGGATGAACATTCAAAGTCATATCAAGTAACATATCTAACAATTGAGCGTCAGTATCAGCCATTGATAAATCGAACTTCTCAATAGTTGTATCAGGAACAATTCCTCGGAACTCTTCAGCAGCTGTACCACGAAGGATTGATTTTTCAATTGCTTTGAAAGTACGTTTTGCTAGTAAGTTAGGAACGTATTCTTCCATCTTAGTAGCAGCATCATGAATCAGTTGTCGGCTCAGTTGCATGTAAGCACCAGCACGTTTTTGATTCAATTCTACTTCACCAAGAGACAATGCATCTTCAACTAAATTTTGTCCTTCACCAACGAACATACCAATACCAACAGCTGTTTCTCTTGGAATCTTTACATAACCAGAAACTGAAGGGGATCTTTCTTGCTCTTGCAAATACTGGAGAACTTTCTTCTAACTTTTCAACGATCATGTCAGCAACAGCTTGAGGAATAACTGCTTCCTGTCCAGAAGTCATTGTTAAAGAACGGAAAGTATCATTGAACTCACGAATTTCTGTTTCACGACGAATTTCAATTTCATTTTGTGCAGTATTGTATCTAAATTCAGTTTTCATTTTAGATTGCTCCTTTTCAATTTTGTTTTCTTGTAAGTTAGGAATCTCAACTTCTTCAACTAAGTTGATACCTCGTGCAGCTATTGTTGATTGACTATAAGCAGGGTCTTTGACCACTGAAACTTCAAACAATTCCATTTCCTCAATTGTTCGTTCATGTAAGCCGTTTCCAAGAGCTTTCCATGAATCTTTGATCGTACGGAATCCGAATGACATATTCTGAAGAATTCCAGAGTTAATCAATTCGTAGTAATCTTTACCCCAGGATGTTGGAGCAATTGTTGCAGACATAAAAAGACCTTGCTCATCTTCTCGAAGTTGCAAAGAACCATTCCGAGTTGAAGCAAGGATTTTTTTAGCATCATGTTCTGCGAGAAAATCGATCTCTTTTGCATTCTTGATAGCTTGAGCAAATGTGCCTTTGGCTATCTTTTCAACAAATCGTTTGGTAACACCCAAAACTTCACTTAATTGCTCGGTTTTGTTCACATAGCCGGACACCCGTAAAGAACCATCTTTATTAGAATCCAGCTTGATACCTCGGACCCTAAGTTCCATTTGTTTCATAGACTGAATCAATCCTTTCTTTTAATTTGCTTGGCCAAGCAAACTTGAAAAATGGCAAAATAAAAAAGACTACAGACAAATGTCTGTAGCCTGGTTGTTCGGAGCTTGCTCAAAGAACCGAACGAAATTGTTGTCTCTGCAACCTGACCCCTCAAGGTACAAAAACTGAAGATGGTGTAATCTGAAGAACATGGAGACTTCGAACAGCGACTGGACAGGTCGCTGCAAATATATTAATTAGATTATTAACAAAAGAAAAAGCAGAGTTTTACGAGAACCTCTGCTTAGGGTGGAAGTTGGTATAGGAGGAACCAGAGCTTCCAGTTTGAAGGAGACTTAACAACTAATAGAATAAGGATGCTAAATCAAACCAACTCAACTACGTGAAACCATGAAGAAAAAATCGAAGAGAAATTAGATGATACGGCAATCGGAGTAACCGAATCTCTTAAATAACTCTCTATTAATATTATAAACTTCAGCCATTTGCTAGACATATTTTTGCAATTTTATGCAAATTTTTGTAAGTTAATTTCCACCATTTTGAGACTTAGAAATTTTCTTGTAGAACTTTCTCATTTCATTTAAGACAAGCAAATAATCTTTCTTCACTTCTTCTGAATCATGTCTAAACATATTTAGAAGAACCTCTGTTTCTTCCATGACAAGACCTTTTTCAAAGATTCGATCGCGATTATTCATTTTCTCAGAATCACAAAGTTCAGCCAATTCCCAAACTTCTTGTTGTTGTTTTTTGATTTGTTCATCAAGTGTTAGTTTTGACATGAATGTTTCCTCCATTTGAATAAAATTTATATTACTCTTATATCTGCTTGGTTTTAACCTGTAAATGAAAATTGAAAACTTTTTTTGTAAAAAAAGAACCGATCTTTTGACCGGCTAATTAATTCATTCATAGCAATAAAAACGTAGTGTAACGGAGTTTTTATTGCAATAAATTAAATGTTGTTTTTAAATATTGTTTTTAAATATTGTTAGAGTATCTTTAAAGAACTACTATGGTATTTTCAAAATACTATTATAGTATCTTCAAAGAACCATAAAAAAAGATTAAAAAAGAAGACTAATTAATAGTCTTCGTAATAATGAATTCTTCTGGTGCAAGTTCTTCTTCTTCTTCAGTAAGAACATTTGAAGCAACTGGAAAGTATACGACGTACTTATTAACATAATTCTTGTTTGATGATTCCTTACTTCTGATAACTTTTAAAAGCCCCTCCGATTCAAGAATTTCTGTTGCAGATATTATTGCTGACTTGCTAAATCCGAGATCATCCATCATTTTAGCTTGAGAAGGAAAAGCATAACTTTTCTTTGAATTAAATTTATCGACCAGGTAGCTGTATATCATGTATGCGTTTCCTTTGCTTTTTCCTTTGTCTTTAAGAATTTCAAAAATGATATGTGGCACTTGGACGAAAGTTTGACCAGATTCTTTTAATTTATCAATTCTAAGCATTTTATAACTGACTTGTCTATATTCCAAAATTCATTCCTCCGATACTTTATTTCACTCACATTTTATTTCTATCAGCTGAATGAAAAACGTAAATCAATCGGACAAATTTTTTGAAGGAATTTGAACACTTCAGATTTGAATTCTACGCTCAATTTTAAGACATTTAATATATATTTATATTAAATGGCAAAACTAATTGCAACACACGCACAATCTAGAACACTATTTAGAAGTTATACGAAGTCCATCGTGGACTTTTATAGAAGTAATGTAAAAATATAGGAATTGGTTTAAATCATTCAATATGTGTCAATCTGAAGCTTCGTAGATATATTCAGAGATTAGTATATATAATAAAATAAGGATTTTATACATAAAAAAACCGAGCACTAAGCTCAGCTCACTTACTTCTACCTAAAACCAAAAATTATCGGCGTCAGGATTTTCATTTAATTCTTTAATTTGTTGATTGATATTATCTCTCCACTCAATTAGTCTAGCTAATCGCTCTTCTTTAGTCGGTAATTTATATTCCTCTCGATCTGCCTCTGCTTCTTCCCTGACTTTCTTTAATAGCTCCGAGAATTCTTCATTAGTCTTAAAGGTTCCATCTTCTTCTTCCCAACCAATAAGCTCAGTTTCAACATCTTTGTAATCGGGGCATTTTATATCAAAGCCGAAATATTTCAGAACAAAATCTTCGTAATTAAGCCACTTATCATCAGCTTCTGTTTTAAACTCAGCTGATCCAGTTCTCTTTCCATCTTCCGCGCTGTAAGCATCGAATAAGTATCGTATCTTAGCTAATGTAGCATCTTTTACTATTGAGACATGTCCAGCAGGATAAAATCGATCCTCATAACATTTCATTAAAATTTCCATTAATATGACCCCCAAGTTTTTTCTTTGTTTTCATCTTACGGAGTCTCTTTATATCCACCTTTGGTCGAAGTGTAAAACAAATTATAAAAATAAAATATTTGATTTTAATGGAATTTCATATTGTTTTCACATATATTCCATTTCCTAACTCAAATTAAGTTCATAATTAAAGTAAGAGGAGGTGAATAAATGGAGCAGACTTGTACTGATGGAAGTAGCAATGAAAGATGAGTTGCCTGAACTTATTATATTTATTTCAGTGGAAAAGTTCTTCTCCATTATGAAGTAGCTAGAATTCCGGAAGATCCCCCGTTTTTGTTGTAGGTACTACATCAAAAATGGAAAAAGAGGCTGCTATTGAACTATTAAGTGGTTGTAAACAATTTAAGACCTTACATAAAGAACTCTTTAGGATTGAAGTAAAATCTTTTGTTATGCATGATAAGCAGTTTAAAAAGGTAAAAGATTGGTGGCATCATTTTCATCCAAATGGAATTTACAGATAACAACTACGAAATTTAATATAAAAAAAGAAGCCCTCTTAAGAATAAGGGGGCTTTTAATCAATCCAATCTTAAAGTATCAGCGTAATCGTAAGAAATAATTTCTCTATCCTCTGTATTTTTCCATCCTTCTTCTTCATGAGAAAAATCGCTTATTGCAACAGAACCATAAAGTTTAAAATGTTCATCAACTTGGTGTAATATTTCTAGTTCTTCTTCATTAAATAAAGTATCATCAAATTCTTCAAGAGATTTTATATTTATTATTGTATAGTCGTTAATAAATTCGTATTCAATATCAATCATTTCATTTTTCTGTATAGTTGATAATAGTAAATCATGATCTTTAGGGACAGGTCCATATGGCAAACGAACATAAGGCATTCCACTCATTGATAGTAAATTTCTTTTGTAATTTAAGAAGTCTGTATAAAATAACAACTTCATTAATTTTGTTTTTTGTACACCTCTACTAGCAAAGAATAGTATCATGTTTATTAGTTTGTTTAAATCGAAAGAACTATATCCTGAATCGATAGTTTTCTCATGTAATTTATAATTTATATGCAGAGCTTCAACCAACCCTTTTTCTACTGTCTGTTGATCTGCGCTAGAAAGTTTTTCATTAATTTTTTCTTGTTCTTTTTCAGTAAACTTATGCTTAGTAAGTTTATAGTACTCGTCAATTGCTTCCGGATGTTCTTTGAGTCTTTTTAGTACTGACATATGAGATGAATCGGGGAGGTATTTTCCTGATTCGTAACGTACAATAGTTGCTTTACTCCATCCCAGGATACGCGAGAAAAGGTCCATAGATAATCCGTACTGGGTACGAATAGATTTAATTTCCTCTAGGGATAATCCAATTCTGTCTTGATACATTTTCGAAAGCGTTTTCATGGTCTCTGTATCCAAAATCTCGTCATACAATTCTTGACCACAATCACACATTAAAACTCGTTCGTCTATTTCAAAAGTTTCACCTTTAAATGTATAGTTTGAACGGCGATCGACAACACTAGCCTCAACATCCTTTTGGCAACCTTCACAATACATAATTTTTGTTGATGCCATAATAGTGCCCTCCATTGTTTTGTTCCTCCGTTACTGTTATTTGAGATACTGCTATGATTAGTTTAATTTACCAATCTTTGTGGAAAGATAAACACACGCACCCACGGTGATCGATTTTCATTTTGATATAAGTCAACACACCATTTACCTCTTTTTTGAAAATCCAAATAACTTTTCCATCTTGTGGTCTGTCATTATCAACACAAGGACCATCAACATAGTCATTCGGTGTTAACTTTAGCGCTTCATCCCAGCATTGATGCACGCTAGTTAGACCAATTTCTAAAAGAGCTTCTATCCATTTAACTTTTCGTCCAGATGGATGGTCGTATGTTCTTTTAATGAAATCTTTCTTTCCTCTTGAGATGAGTTGCTTAGCTTCACGAAGAAAAATTTTTTCAGAATTATGCGACAATTTGTACCTCCATTAAGTGCAAACTACATCTCTGGTTAAAACTAGTATATCCAATAACGGTATCAATTGATACCAAAAATAATCTATTCGACAAAAGTTGTTATTTTTCGACATTTTATTCACAAAGGGACAACAATGAAGGGCTCCCTTTAAATTATAGAATGTCTTCATAAATAAGGAAATGATTTTAACAATTTTTTCCCAATAAATTTTGTTGCCCTTTTCTTTATATCCAATTATGTAAAACCCCCAGATTTTAAAATTTTTATACCAGTATTATAGGGGCGTTATTACGAATGTAAAACAAAAGCTCAATTTTTTTCATTTTAAGAAAAAATAAAGGTTAATAAATTTTATATTACCTCCCAAGTTTCTGTTCAATCTGGGTCAATTATGGCCTTCTGGGGGCTATCTATAACATTAATTAATTTAACTTATTTTGTTAAGGTTATTGTTCATCTCTGTTAATTATTTGCACTTCCAATATATCCAATCTTCTTCCAATTGAATAGTATTGCTCTCTTAACTCATTTCCTAACGAATCTAATAATTTTTCGATTGAGAATATCTTTGATTCAATTGCTGCTATTCTTCTTCCATAATCAGAATCAATTTTGTCTAAGCTCTCATGAATTCCTATAACCATATTTCTGTTAACTTTTACAATTTCCTCAATAATCATTTTTTCGTTTTTCATTTTTATCTCCCTCCATTAGTTAATTTTTGAAATGTCTTTATATTTATCCGTATTGAAATTTAAAGGAAAGATAATATAAAATATTAACTCTCCTATCCAAATTCAATACGGGTCAAATATGGACTACTGGGAACTATCCAGAGTTATTTGAAATGGCGGCTAAAAGAAATTTTTCGATACAAATCAATAATCTCTTTGTTTTTCTCTTCCCACTCGGAATTTTTAAGCATAGGAATTCTAAAAGTCTGTTCCATCATAGTCATTAATTGAGCCAGTCTAACGGCCTTCTGATTTTTAGTGCATTTTGACTGTAATATATCTTTGTATTGGTAGGTGAAATTTTCTAGAGCCATTTATTCCACCTCCAACCAGTTATAGAAAGGAACAGGATTCCTGTTTTCAAATGAAACTTCTGAGCGCTCAGATATTAATCTTTCGCTTCGAACCATTTTTGATCTCTTTATATCTAATGATGCTTTATCCTTTGCCCTTCTTAATTCCAATTCGTGCTCTTTGTTAGTTAAAGCTGTTATGAAGTAATCCCTGAAATTATCTACTTTTCCTTGAGAATACTTGTCCTTCACTTTTCTAAGTACAGCATTAAAAGTTCTTTTAGAAATATCTTCTTTGACTGATTCCCAAATTGAATCAATTAATTCATTATTGATTGATTTAATAACTTTAGTCGAACTGGTTCGCTTATCATCATCTAAAATATTATTTTCTTTAATTTTTTCTTTTTTATTTTTCTTTTTAATACTTGAACCCTTTTGTACAGGCTTGGGTGTATCTTTGGTCAACGCTAGGTTTTCCCTTTTGTCAAAGCTAGGGGTGTCTTCAGACTGCATTGGAGTAGGATTTAAAGGTGCGCCCAGGTCTTCCCTTTTGTCAGAGCTAGGAAGTAACTCATTAATAATCTTGTTTGTTATGTGGAAGTATTTCTTTGAAGGAACTCCCATAATTTTTGTTTCAATGTATCCAGCTTCTTCTAATTCTTTAACAGCCTTCATTTGCTGCTTGTATGTAAGAGCAGTCTCTTCTTGAATTGTTTCGCTTGTTAAAAAGAAATACTCTTTTTCATCACGAACAGTTAACATACCTTTACTTCCAAAGCTCTCATAACTTGAACACAACTGACCAAAGATGATCGCACCATTAACAGAAACTGAATGAGCCAATTCTTTGTTGTACATTACGAAACCTTTACCACTTAAAATTGAAATTAATTTCATCGCTTCTTCTCCTTTTGACATAACAAAAGAAGACATGCTAAAATTTAATAGCAGAGGTCAAACTTCTGTGTGTTATTTAGAGATGGTTGGGGTCCAATCCAAAAGCCATCTCTTATTTTATTTTAATATACCGAACACACATTCGTAAAATAATTAGAAATATTCCGAAAAATCCTCTTTTTTTAATGCTTGCTTCTCTAAATCAGCTCCCCAAATTTGAACATATCTCTTTGTTACTTCCAAAGTTGAATGTCCTAGTAAGACTGCTAACGAAAATGGGTCCATACCCTTCAATATTGCCTTCTTAGCGTACGTTCTTCTGCAAACGTGAGGACTAACTTGTTTTTTAATTCCACACGCTCTAGCGGCCATTCTGAGCCTTTCCTGATATGTGCTCTTGCTTAGCCTGCCATTATCCTGATTAACAAACAGAAAATCATGATTTAGCTGCCCACGAATCTTTATAAAGACTTCTAACTTCTCTTGCATGCCTTTGGACAAAAAGACCATTCTTTGTTGTAAGTTTTTTGATTCCGTTATTACAAGTCTCTTCCCATCAACGTCTTGAAGTTGAATGTTCAAACATTCATTAATTCTAATTCCCGTATCTAAAAGCAATTGAAAAATTACCAAGTCTCTAAGAGCTGGAAAAGTGTTCTGCTTTTTGAAGTGTACAGCAATTTTCTTTATTTCATCATCTTCAAGTGTTTCTCTAATCTTTTTACGATCTCGGAGCAATTTAACATTTTCAGTTGGATTATTCTTAATCCACTTCTTTTCTTCCAAGAAAGAATAAAAAGGTCTGATTCCTCGAAGTTTGCTATTGATGGTTGTTACTTTCAATTTCTTTTGCCAAAACAAAATGATTTTTTCTATATCCTTTTCTGTGACATCCACCAATTGCTTATTGATTTTTAGGAACTGTAAATCCCTTTTTAAGACATGAAAAGCATCTTCGTAATACTTAATGGTTGTTTCACGAACGTTTTTTAATCTTCTGCTTTTGATGAATTCTTTGATGGCTTGTTCATCATTAATTTTTGTTACTTTGTTTACAATTTCTCTTTCGGATTGAGTAAGTTCTCTTCTTCTCAAAATCATCACCCCACTAGACTATCGTGTTAGATTTTGACGGAAAAAATCTAGTGAAGAAAACACAAAAAAGGCACCCTTCTTTCGAAGAATGCCTTGATACGTATGTATTTGGTGCGGCCGAGAGGACTTGAACCTCCACGGGGTTGCCCCCACTAGGCCCTCAACCTAGCGCGTCTGCCATTCCGCCACGACCGCGTTATAATTAGCGACAAAAACAATCATAACACGATAACTACTTTATTTCAAGAGGAAATGATTGGTTTGATGCGGGTGAAGGGAGTCGAACCCCCACGCCTTGCGGCGCCAGATCCTAAGTCTGGTGCGTCTGCCAATTCCGCCACACCCGCATATTTAGTTAAAATGGTGAGCCATGAAGGACTCGAACCTTCGACCCTCTGATTAAAAGTCAGATGCTCTACCAACTGAGCTAATGGCTCGTACTAAGATGTTTCACTAATCTTTTATACCGTTAGTCAGATGGCCAATAAAAGAAAAATGGCTGGGCTAGCTGGATTTGAACCAACGCATGTCGCAGTCAAAGTGCGATGCCTTACCGCTTGGCTATAGCCCAATATTTTTAAAAGGTAAATATAAAGATTAAGAAACAGGAAATGAGTCAATGTCACTCCCCGTCCCCTGATGACCCTTACGGGATTCGAACCCGTGTTACCGCCGTGAAAGGGCGGTGTCTTAACCGCTTGACCAAAGGGCCGTAAAATATATTATGGCGGAGAAGGAGGGATTTGAACCCTCGCGCCGGTTACCCGACCTACACCCTTAGCAGGGGCGCCTCTTCAGCCTCTTGAGTACTTCCCCATAATGGCTCCGCAGGTAGGACTCGAACCTACGACCGATCGGTTAACAGCCGATAGCTCTACCACTGAGCTACTGCGGAATAATGATTATTTTGTTTTCAACAAGGCGTTTGCCCTGTCGACTCTTTACATTATAATGACGGTTCAACAGAAAGTCAACATAGTTTTTGGATAAAATTTAATTACAGATTTTTCACTCTAGCCTACTATTATTTCCTTAGCTTTCACAAGCTTTCCTCGGCATTTGCCGCATACATATCTGCTGGTATTGATACTTCTTTTTCTTGTATAGGTGATCTGGCATTTGGAGCACTGGTATATTAGGAGTTTTTTCGCTGAACGTTTTACCTTTTTATCCGGGAGCTGAGAACAGAATCGAGGAGCATTTGTTTTTTTCAACAAAGCCTTAAAGTCTGCATCTTTATGCTGATAACCTTTCCCCTCAAGATGTAGATGATAATGACAAAGCTCGTGTTTAATTATGCCGATTAGTTCATCTTCCCCTAACTGCTCTAAGTATTTTCTATTGATCTCTATATTATGTGTCCCGAGTAGATATCTTCCTCCTGTAGAACGTAATCTCGGATTAAAGGTCGCCTGGTGACAAAAAGGTTTTCCAAATGACTCATAAGAAATCTTTTCGACTAATATTTGCAATTCCTGCTCGGTCATTTTACCTTTCACCCCTTTTATCGCGAACGTGACAACCTATTATAGCATATATTGTTTATACCATTAATGGTGACGAACTTTTCGGGAGGTTTTCATTATGCCAACTTGGTTGCAAAACCAAATGAAAAGGGCTTTCTATGAGAAGGACCGCTACCAGATCAAACTATTAAACCAGTGCTGGTTTTTTTACAGAAAAAAACACTGCTCATAAGAAATGCGCAAGCGCCTTGGTCAGCCCCGACAGGCAAATGTTCTTCGGCAAGAAAAGTCGCTCTTTGACTTTTATTGCCGAAGGTTATTTGACCCGAGGGGCTAGGCGCTGGAGCTGGACAATTCTCGAAGTCGAGTTTATCCTTTCTTATTATATAAAAAAGCAGTGTTTCCTTTTTTCATTATTGTTTTGACGGTGGCAGCATCGTTAACGCGACCCTGCCCTTTTTCATATCAACTGAATCCACCCACACGGTTACTACATCTCCAACAGAAACAATATCCAGCGGATGCTTGACAAAGCGGTTACTCAGCTTAGATATGTGAACAAGACCATCCTGTTTCACGCCGATATCTACAAACGCACCAAAATCAACGACATTTCGAACTGTCCCCTGAAGCTCCATTCCCGCCTTCAAGTCTTCGAGCTTTAAAACGTCTTTCTTCAGTAGTGGTCTTGGTAAATCATCGCGCGGATCACGTTCCGGTCTGACTAAAGCATCAATAATATCCTTTAAGGTTAACTCACCAATCGTTAACTCTTCAGAAACAGACTTTAGATCAAGTCCGCTTAGTGCGACTTTTAATGCTTCCGTTCCTAAGTCATCCGTTGTAAAACCTAACTTTGCTAATAACTTCTTAACCTCATCATAGTTCTCCGGATGAATGCCCGTGCGGTCTAGTGGCTGCTTCCCGTCTAATACCCGTAAGAAGCCAATCGCTTGCTCATAAGTTTTCGCACCTAAACGAGGGACTTTCTTTAATTGAACCCTGCTGGTGAATTTCCCTTCCTCTTCACGCTTCTTAACAATGTTGTTTGCAGCTGTTTTATTAAGACCTGCTACATACTGTAGCAAGGAGGAAGAAGCAGTATTTACATTTACACCTACACGGTTAACTGCTGTCTCAACGACAAAATGGAGTGATTCGGATAAACGTTTTTGCGTTACGTCATGCTGGTACTGACCAACACCCACTGATTTCGGGTCAATCTTCACCAACTCAGCAAGCGGATCCTGCAAACGTCTTGCAATAGAAACAGCACTTCTTTCTTCAACCTGGAAATTAGGAAACTCTTCTCTAGCAATGTCAGAGGCAGAGTACACGCTAGCACCCGCTTCATTCACAATTAAATAAAAGATTTCCTCATTCATTTCTTTTAAGATATCCGCAACAAACTGTTCCGTTTCCCTTGAAGCTGTTCCATTTCCGATTGCAGCCATTTCCACCTTATACTCGCGAAGAATAGAAATAAACTTTTCACGCGCTTCTTTTGATTTCGAAACCGGTGGATGCGGATAAATCACATCAATCTTTAATACCTTACCCGTTTCATCAACGACTGCTAATTTACAACCTGTCCGGTATGCAGGGTCGACACCAATAACCACTTTTCCTTTTAACGGCGGCTGTAATAACAGATTCCTTAAGTTTTCAGAGAAAATATGTATTGCTTGTTCTTCCCCTTTTTCGGTTAACTCACTACGAATTTCGCGTTCGATCGATGGCTGAATAAGTCTCTTATAACTATCTTCAAGTGCCTCTACTACCACCTGTGCTACTGGTGAGTGTTGATTACGAATCCATTTTCTTGAAAGGTAGGTCAAGATTAACTCGACATTCATTTTGATCGATACCTTCAGGATGTCTTCCTTCTCCCCGCGATTCAAAGCAAGCGTGCGGTGGGGAACAATTTTATTAACGGGTTCTTCATATTCATAGTACATTTCGTACACGTTTTTCTCGTCTTTTTCCGCATCTTTTACAACTGAGGCAACGGTACCCGATTTGAATGTCTCTTTGCGAATCCATTTGCGGCTTTCCGCATCATCTGAAACCATTTCTGCAATGATGTCTTTCGCACCAGCAATTGCCTCTTCAATTGTGAGGACTTGTTTTTCGTTGGATAAGAATTCCTTTGCTTTTACTTCGATACTCTCTTTTGGAAAAGTCATCAACCACTCCGCAAAAGGCTCTAATCCTTTTTCTTTCGCAACAGTCGCTTTTGTCCGTCTCTTTTGTTTATACGGGCGGTATAAATCTTCCACTTCTTGAAGCTTTTCAGCTTTTGTAATAGCTTGATTGAGCTCGTCCGTTAGTTTTCCTTGCTCCCCAATAATTCGAAGGACCTCTTCTTTTCTCTGTTCAAGATTCTGTATGTACTGCCATCTCTCTAAAATATTTCGGATTTGAACTTCATCAAGAGCTCCTGTCATTTCCTTGCGGTAACGAGCGATGAAGGGAACGGTGTTACCTTCTTCAAGTAATGAAATGACACTCTTTACTTGTTTATAAGAAATTGCTTGTTCAGCAGCGATTTTCCCTAGTAATTGTTCATCTTTTACAACCGTATCATTCACAAAACAATCCTCCATTTTCGTATATATGTATCAAGTGTGTTATTGCTTCCCTTACATATTGTACCAAAATCCAGGAAGCGTTTCATCAAAGCTACCAAAAGCAGTTGTTAAAAAAAAGAAAAGCAAGCTGGCGTAGCTTGCTTTAGGCAGAATTATAGTATGAGGTCAGGATATGTATAAAAAAACGCTCTTTTAGTAAAGAGCGTGCTGTAAAACTAAAATTCGATGAGACCTAAACTTACCTGCAAGGCTTCATCCACTTTCTCCATCATTTCGTCATCGAGATGGGTAATTTTATCGGTTAACCGCTGCTTATCAATTGTACGAATCTGCTCTAACAGAATGACCGAATCTCGTTCAAATCCGTAGCGCTTCGCATCAATCTCTACATGAGTAGGAAGCTTAGCTTTTTGAATTTGAGCTGTAATCGCTGCAACAATCACTGTGGGACTAAACCGATTCCCGATGTCGTTTTGGATGACAAGTACTGGTCGGACGCCGCCTTGTTCAGAACCAACAACTGGGGATAGGTCCGCGAAATAAACGTCACCACGCTTGACAATCAAAGGATTATCCTCCGCTTACAAGACGTTCAACTGTGTGTTCTGCCTCATATTCTGCTTGAAATGCTTCTGACGCAATTCTAAGATTAATTTTAGCCATTTCCATGTACCCACGTCTCATAGACTCGCGAATTTGTCTCTTTTTACGTTCGCGTAGATACATTTTTGTTGCCTGGTAGATAAACTCGCTTCGGTTCACATTTTCTTGCTTAACGAAACCATCTAATTCCGTTAAAAGATGTTGCGGTAATTTCACTAAGATTTCCGTAGTTGCGCCGGATTCAGACACAAACATACACCTCCACCATCACTACACACCAATATAATTTATCTGTACCATATTTAATAATAACACTATTCAACTTTAATTCATAGACTAAATATAATTCTACTGTATTATAAGCCAATAAAAGATGCTTTTATGCACAAATTACCGCAATAACATAAATATGCTTGAATTTCTTTATTTAGGCCTGATAATTGTTCAACAAATCATTCTTTAAATCGACAATTTTTCCGCCCTTTTTATAAAGGCGAGGAACTCGATTTGCAATGATACAAGGCACTTCATAGTTGATTGTTTCGAGTTTTTGAGCAATTTCATTCACGGATATGAATTGGTTTTCTTGCTTTCCAATTAGAGTAACCGTAGTTCCAACCGGTACATATTTAGGGAGACGTATCATGCATTGATCCATACAGATTCTGCCGACTATTGGCGAACGTTCACCTGCTACCAGCACTTCCTGTCCTTGTAGCTTACGAAGCCAACCGTCTGCATAACCAATAGGAATCGTCCCAATCCACTCTTCCTCTTCACTTTCATACGTCGCCCCGTAACTCACTTTATCACCTTTTGTCAGTTTTTTTACATGGACAAGCCGTGAATGTAAGGAAAAGGCTTCTTTTATCGGAAAAGGGATTTCTTTTTCCATTTCTAAAGATGGGGTCAGCCCGTACATCGCAATCCCAATTCGAACCGCGTTAAAATTGGCCTTTGGAAACCGTATAGCAGCGGCACTATTACTTGAATGCACGTATTTCGGACGTTTAGGCAAAGACGCAATCATTTTTTCAAATAACGCCAGTTGCTGCTGAAAATAACTTTGATCCAGTTCATCCGCCGTTGCAAAATGAGTATACACGCCTTCTAGCACCAAGCGTTCATCCTCACTGATGAGTTGATGAATAGAGTGTAACTCCTCTACACTTCGGATACCAATTCTCCCCATACCCGTATCTACTTTAATATGAAGAGCCACTGATTGATCGGTTGTCAGATGTTTTTTTGCTTTTTCCAGCCATTCCTCTTGAAAAACTGTAAGGGTGATTGAAAACTTAGCTGCCATATTGATATCTTCTGGCCTCGTCGCTCCTAAAACAAGAATGGGAGCTTCGATCCCTTTATTTCTCAAAGCAATTGCTTCATCCATGAAGGCAACCGCTAAGTAAGATGCACCGGCAGCCAAAGCGGTTTCTGCAACCTGTACATCCCCATGACCATAAGCATTCGCTTTTACCACTGCAATAATTGAAGCCTGTTGAGGCAGATGTTTTTTAACGGATGTGACATTCTCTGAGATACAATCTAGATCGACTTCTACCCATGTATCTCGATAGAAATATCCTTGCTCTTCCATACTTCCACTTCCTAATTGAATTTAACACATTAAATAATTTTATCACAAAAAATAACAGACTGCTTTTCAAGTTACTATATATCAACTTCTACAAAAAGAAAAACAGACCCTTAATGGGCCTGTTTCATTGATTCCTTATTTTACAGCATCACCCTGAACGGATTTTGCTACCTCGATCATTTCATCCTTCGTTAGGTTTTTCGATGCGATCATGTAATCGACACCACCATGTGACCAAGAAATCGAATGATCTGATACCGCTCCAATGGTGAGACCTAAATCCACAATATCGCCTTCAACATTGGTTGGTGTGGTTGACGCTACCTTGGCAGTTACTTTCTCTTGTACAAGTGTAAATGATTTTTTACCGTCATAAGTGAGGACTACTCGTTTTCCATCTTCAATCGCTACTTCTTTTTCACCAATTAACTTGGTACCTTTCAGCTCTAAAGTAGGATATTTCACGCTAAAGGATTTGTCGCCGCCCTCTGCCATTGCCGGCAAATTAAGCTGGGCACGTGTCATATTTTTCTTCATATCGAAATCGTCTTTATCGAAGCTCGCATTAAATTTCACCTTTGAAAACTCAACGGTAACAAGAGCGTTTCGATCTGGATCCATAACCTTTACAACAGCAGGTGATAGATCGCTCTTATTTAGTTTAATTTCTTGGGTTGGAAGCATACTATTATTTTGATAACGAGTTTTTGTTTCAAACACATAAAATTCTTTAGTAGAGGAGAACTTGGCCTCTTTGTCCGCAACAATATCCTTAATTAGTGATTCATATAAATATGCCTGGCTGCTGTTTTGCGGCCAATCACTTTGGAAACGGAAACTTTTATTTAGGGCAGGTGTAAGAACAAATACCCCTTGGTTATTTCTTAAAATCATTTGACTTTGATCTTTTTCGGCATTCTTTAAATTGACGCGATAGAAAGTAGGATCCTTATGCCAGATTTCCACGTTATAAACTTGTGAATCTGTCCCCATTTTCAATGTCATCTTCGCGTTCACTTTGTAGCTCGATAAATCTCCTAATTTACCATTTAACTCTTTCACCACGTCATCTTGTGATTTAGAGCCACAGGCAGCTAGTAAAAAGATGACCATCAGTCCTGTCATGAGCAGCACTAACTTTTTCTTCATTCCTTCAACCCCTTCTTGTCTCATTTCATATGATTATAGAGAAGAGAAAGGCAGGGATCAGGCAAATGACCATAGCTGACCTTGTCTCTCCTATTTCCCTATGAATATATGAGACAACCTTAGGGTTTATGACTAAAGAGGTTGCCAAGCTATTTACTTTTTAAAATAAGCTTACTTACCCCTCAATCACCACTTGTGCCACTGCGTAGTCTCTGCTGTGTGAGATTGATAAATGCGCCTGGACATTTGGTTTTACTATATGCGGCTTTCCGAGTTGATCGCTGATAATTTCAATATCCAGAAAAGATAGGTCCTTTCCAATCCCGGTTCCTACCGCTTTTGAGAATGCCTCCTTGGCTGCAAATCTCCCTGCTAGAAACTCCACCTTGCGCCTTTCTGATAGGGTTTCGAATGTATCCCTTTCACGAGCGGTTAATATCCGATCAATGAGCTTCGTTTGTCTATTCAATATGTCCTGAACCCTTGAAAGTTCAATAATATCAATTCCAATTCCTTTAATCATCGTGCATCATTCCTTCTATTTATATTGTCTTCGGCATAATAGTGTACTAGACAGAAATTAAGGTTATCATGATAGTGAGAGGAGGGTGTTCATGTTTACAAGGACTGAAAACGTACGTGAGTTTATTCGTTTCTATCCCGTTGTTTCAATTATCGTCAGCATTCACTTAGTATTATATCTTTTAACCATCTTACCAATATTCCCAAACTATTGGTTCTTTGAAAATTTTTCGGGAGTCAATCTTTATATTATGGAAGGGCAATTTTGGAGGCTAATTACACCGACTTTTATGCACAATGGTTTCTCTCATATGCTATTTAATAGTTTTTCGCTGGTGCTATTCGGACCTGCACTGGAGCGGATGCTAGGTGGAGGAAGATTTTTACTTGTGTATCTTCTCTCCGGACTAATAGCCAATGTGGCCACACTGCTTCTAGAGCCGTTAACGTATACCCATGTTGGCTCAAGTGGAGCGATTTTTGGACTCTTCGGCTATTATATAGCCATCATTATCTTCCGAAAAAATATGATGACAAAACAAAACTCACAAATTATCATCACACTCAGTGTAGTCAGTTTAATTATGACCTTTCTTCAGCCAAATATTAATATTACGGCGCATCTTTTTGGTTTGCTAGGCGGCTTTTTACTAGGCGCCATTCCTTATTATAATAAAAAAGATCTTTCTGATTCTATTAAAGGAACCGCCAACTGGGCAAACAGCAGAAAGAAAAACCTGTCCTTTCAATCGCCTGTGAAGGTTTTGGTATGGGCCGTCATCATTATTGTTGCCGTACTTGGATTTTGGAGTCAAAAATAACAGGGCTGGTAGATTTATAGGTGGATGGATGAGTTTATTAATCGAATGAAGGACAAAAACCGGCTTCCTTCCTATAATATTGTCCTTCATCCGGCTTATGAAGGACAATATCCAGCTTCATTCCTGTAAAATTGTCCTTCATCCCGCTCATGAAGGACAAAATCCTTCTTCCTTCCCATAATTTTGTCCTTCATCCCTCTTATGAAGGACAAAATCCGGCTTCCTTCCTGTAATATTGTTCTTCATCCCTCTTATGAAGGACAAAAACCGGCTTCCTTCAAATCAAATTGTCCTTCATCCCGCTCATGAAGGACAAAACCCTTCCACATTCCCATAATATTGTCCTTCATTCCAACTTCTCAGGTCTATTCCATCTGAAAACTAGACTGATCGAGCCATTTTAGGCCCTCATACTCCTTTAAATCCTTCACCAATTGAAAAAGCGCAGCATCTTTTTGTTTGGCTTCTATCATGCAGTGAATCTCTGGTACCGTTCCTTTGATTTCTTTTAAAAAATCCATGAACATTTCAGGATTAACATTGTCTGCATGTGCGCGAAATTCCTTTTCGGAACGAGGACTAGAGATATGCATTTTCACCGGTAACGGCGAATGTGCCCAGGTGCTAATAATCCGCTCCCATTCTGACACCCAATCCAAATCTTCAAAATTCGCTAAATGGTGGTGATAATCAAACACCATCGGAACCCCTAACTTTTCACAAAGATATAAAGTATCCTTTACGGTAAAAGTGGTATCGTCATTTTCCAGCATAATCATTTTTTGAGATGAAGGCTTAATGTATGCCCAGTTATGAATAAACAGCTCCAGTGCCTTTTCTTTATCGTCATATCCACCGCCAACGTGGAGAACACATCGGTGTTCGGTATCAATATCCATCCCTCTAAGCAGCGCTTCATGCATCACAAGGGTTTTTAATGAATTTTTTAAAATTTCCTTATCAGGCGAATTCAAAACGACAAAATGGTCGGGATGAAAATCGATCCTCATGTTCTTTTCTTTACTATAACTGCCCAAATTTCCGAGCACCTCTTTTAAGGGCTCCATGTAGTTCCAATCTAATAACTCTCCATGATTCGCAAGCGGAATCAACCGCGAGCTTAAGCGAAAAAAGTGAATTTCGTTGGCCGCATTATGTTTTAATAACCGCAAACAATTTTCTATGTTTGAGATCGCAATTCTTTCTAGTTTTCGAATGCCAGCCTCTCGGTCTTTAATCCGGCTGAATTGCGCAAAGGTCATCGTTTGAGAGGGGGAAGCATTAGCTACCTCTACGCTCATTGCTACATAGCCAAGACGAACAATTGTCATACAATCACTCCATCGTAAGGGATATTATTACTATTCCCCTTTTGGACATAGAAAAAAGCATGAACATAAAGTCCATGCTTTCTTATTGTTTATGATTTACCGTTCTTGAAACGATCTTGGCTTAGATGGCTTGCCACCCGTTCTTTTTTCACCGCTTCTTGGTTTTACCGGTGCCTTTTTTCTGTTGCGATCGCCACCACCATAAGATCCTCTAGAATCATCTCTTCTTTTACGGTCACGATCATTGTAAGACTTTCTTTCTCTTTTTTGTGGAAGCTGTTCTTCTGTTAGCTTAATCGGTGTCGTATCAGGTTCCTTCGTAAGCATCTTAAGGACAGCAGCAATAACTGTTGATGCATCATTCTCTTCAAGCAACTCTTGTGCTGCTGCTTTATAATAATGCAAGTTATTTGATTCAATCGTCTGAACGATTTTTTCAACCACTGCTTTTTGTTGCCCTTCTAACGCTTCATCAAGCGTAGGAGCCTTCATTTTTTCCATCTTGCGTTTCGTTGTCTTCTCAACAACTGCAAGATAAGATTTTTCACGCGGTGTAATGAATGTTAATGCGATACCCTTTTTACCAGCACGACCAGTACGTCCAATACGGTGAACATAGCTTTCTGGATCCTGTGGAATATCAAAGTTGTATACATGAGTCACACCAGAAATATCAAGACCCCTTGCAGCTACGTCTGTTGCTACAAGCACATCAATTGTTCCTTCTTTAAACTTACGAAGAACAGATAGACGTTTTGCCTGGCTTAAGTCACCATGAATACCTTCTGCTGTATATCCTCTTAATGTTAATGCTTCTGATAACTCATCCACACGGCGTTTTGTACGACCAAATACAATGGCCAATTCTGGTGATTGAATATCAAGAAGTCTTGTTAACACATCGAATTTATTTCTTTCAATTACTTCAAGATAATATTGTTCGATAGAAGGAACAGTCATTTCTTTCGTTTTAACACGCACAATTTGCGGGTTCTTCATGAACTTTTCTGCCATTCTTTGAATCGGTCCTGGCATTGTCGCAGAGAAAAGCAATGTTTGGCGCTCTTCTGGAGTTGCAGCAAGAATGGATTCAATATCTTCAATGAATCCCATGTTTAGCATTTCATCTGCTTCATCAAGAATCACAGTATTTACTGTATCTAAGCGCATTGTTTTTCTGTTAATATGGTCTAACACACGTCCAGGGGTACCAACAATGATATGAGGCGCTTTTTTAAGTGAACGGATTTGGCGGCTGATATCCTGACCTCCGTAAATAGGTAGGACACGAACTCTTTTACCCGATCCAATTTTATAAAGCTCTTCTGAAACTTGAATCGCTAATTCACGGGTTGGTGCAATGATAATCCCTTGAATAGCATCCATTTTTGTATCAACTTTTTCCACCAATGGAATTCCAAATGCAGCTGTTTTACCAGTTCCTGTTTGAGCTTGACCGATCAAATCCTTATTTTCTAAGCTCAATGGAATCGTTTCTGACTGGATTGGTGTTGCCTCCTCAAAACCCATTTTGAGAACAGCTTTTAAAGTAGCCTGGCTTAGGCCTAATTCTTCAAACTTTGTCAATGTTTTCATTCTCCTTCATCTATTTGAAAATATTTATAGTACTGAATATTTTCGTCCGATACGCATCAAAATGCCGTAGTAATCAGGTAACATCTTTATTTTACCAAAAAAAAGACATTCTCCAAAGGAGTATGCCCTTTTTGCTCGTTCTTTAGACACGTTGATGATTATCATACCACTCTTACTAGTATTTTGCAATAAAGACACATTGCTTACTATTTCCAACAGTCTTATTGCTCCATCAAAAAGTCTAACACTTGATTAAACAGGGCACCACGTTCTTCACAATGGCAGATATGATGTTTCGATTGCTTAATATAGGTGAGTTTTTTATGTTTCGCACCTATGGTTTGATATAAATATTCAGCACTTTTGAGCGGCACAATCCCGTCACACTCACCCTGTGCAATCAACGTTGGGACTTCCACTTGTTTTAAAAGAGGTTTAATAAAAGCAACAAGTTGGCGGAATTGCAGAGTAGCCGCTAAAGGTGTTTCTGTTATTTTTCTTTTATATCGGTGAAATAATTCATTCTCTTTTAAGTTTCCTTTGAAAGCGTCAATTAGGGTCAGCTTGATATCAGCAACCAGCTGCCTTGGATTCATATAATAGGCAGCTGCGCTAAGGAGGATTAACTTGTTAACTGGATAATTGGCAGCAAGATAACTGGCGATCATCCCGCCCATTGAAAAACCCACCACATATACCTCATCACAGGTTTCGATGAGTTTTTTCAACTCTGTCTCTGCATGGTTAATCCACTCCTGGTAATGAACGCCTTTTAATGAACTTGTTTCACCATGTCCTGGTAAAGTGGGAACACGAAAGTCCCAATCCGTATGTTCCTGTAAAAATTCAACTAAGGGTTCTACCTCATAGGGAGCACCAGTAAAGCCATGAATACATAAACAGCCAATCATCCAGTTTCACCTGCCAAACACTCCAAATTTTCCCGTCCCTTATCTTTGTAACGCGGTGACAATTTCCTCCATCTTCATCCCGCGTGATGCCTTTACAAGGATTAACGTCTGTTCATTCACATGCTTTTTTAATTCTTCAATGAGTTCAGTTTTATCACGGAAAGCAAAAACACGCTGCTCCCCTAAAATCTTCCTTGCCCCCTTAGCAATATGTTCCCCTAGCGGACCAAAAGTAAAAAGAATATCCGTTTTTTCTGCATCCAGGCTTTCACCAATTTGCAAGTGGTATTGCTCTTCTTGAGGTCCAAGCTCGAGCATATCACCAAGAACAAGGATTTTTCGATCATACCCTTGGAGATTTGACACTAGTTCGATCGCCGCCATCATGGAAGTAGGACTCGCATTATAAGCATCGTTAATTATTTTTTCCCCACGTTTGCCCTCAACTAGCTCCATACGCATATTCGTTAGTTTAATTCCTGATAAGCCAGCCTTCATTTTTTCATATGGAATGGAAAAATAGTGGGCAATGTGCATAGCTGCTAATGCATTTAAAATATTATGAGTTCCTAACACCGGAAGTTCAAAGCTTTCCGTAGAGGCATTCATTTTAAAACGGTTTCCTTGAGCCATTTGGGTAATTTCTGTTGGATATAAGTCATTTGTTTCATTTCGGCCAAAGGTTTTTACTTGAACTTTGCCTTTATATCGTTTAATCCGCTCCATTAAAAGCGGCTCATCTCCATGGAGAACAGCCAGCCCACCATCCTGAAGTCCTTGTAGAATTTCTAATTTTGCTTCTGCTATCCCTTCACGAGAACCAAGGTCCAAAAGATGGGATTCACCAATATTCGTGATCACAACCGCATCCGGGCATGCAAGCTTGGTTAGGAACTCAATTTCTCCTCTTCCGCTCATCCCCATTTCAAGTACAGCCACTTCTGTGTCCTCATGCAAACCTAACACCGTTAACGGAAGACCAATATGGTTGTTATAGTTACCTTCTGTTTTTTGTACTTTATATTGTGTCGATAATAGACTTGTTGTCATATCTTTAGTCGTAGTTTTACCGTTACTTCCAGTAATTCCAACCACTTTAACAGGCAACTGTTTCCGATAATTCCGGGCCAATTCCTGGAGTGCAGTGAGACAGTCGTCCACAATGAGAATAGGCAGGTTTTCCGGTGGATTAGGAACATCCTTCTGCCAAAGGGCCGCAGCCGCTCCCTTTTGAATCGATTCCACAACATATTTATGCCCATCCACTCGTTCACCTTTAAATGGGACAAATAGATTTCCCGCCTCTATTTTCCGAGAATCAATGGTCACACCGCTTATCACAAGTTCTGAGAACGAGCTACTATCATTTTTAGCTGAAACCATCTCAGAAATCTGTTTTAAAGTCCGCTTGATCATTTAATACCCCTCCTTCCAATTATTAAACAGAAACGGACACGGCACTACAGCCGTGTCTCCGTTGTCTTTTCTTCACTAGAATGTATATTTTATGTTTTGTTTTTCTGTATGTCTTTCGATTGCCAGTTGAACAAGACGCTCGATTAATTGCGGATACTCAAGACCTGTATGCTTCCATAAAAGCGGGAACATGCTAAACGGAGTAAAGCCAGGCATCGTGTTCACTTCATTGATTAATAATTTACCCTCTTTTGTTAAAAAGAAATCAGCCCGAACAAGTCCGGAGCAATCTAATGCTTTAAATGCTTGAACCGCCATTTCTTTCAACTCAAGGTATTCCTCTTCTGTGATATCAGCAGGGATAATTAATGCTGTATCCCCATCTTCATATTTCGCTTTGTAATCATAAAAATCTTTTTTCGGAACAATTTCTCCAGCAACAGAGCATTCTGGGGCATCGTTTCCTAGTACAGCAATCTCAATTTCACGGGCAACTACTCCCTCTTCAATAATGACTTTACGGTCAAATTGAAAAGCCTCCGCAAAAGCTGCCGCTAATTCCGTGCGATTGGTACATTTGCTAATCCCTACACTTGAGCCTAAATTCGCAGGCTTGACAAAACATGGATAACCTAGTTCTGCCTCCACCTTGCTATATGCATCGTCTGCTCCTTTTTCCCATTCGCTTTTAATAAAAGCAACATAGTTTACTTGTGCGAGACCTGCTTGTGCAAAGACATTTTTCATCATTACTTTATCCATTCCTGCGGCTGAGGCTAGGACACCATTTCCTACATAGGGTAGGTTTAGTAATTCTAATAATCCTTGAACGGTTCCGTCCTCACCATTTGGTCCGTGAAGCAATGGGAAAATCACATCAAGCGGTGCAGCTGCTACCTGCGGATCCGCTTGGAATAGCGCTGGTGCTAACGATAGGGGGGATAATTGGTTTCCCTGTGAAAACGCAAGTGCTTGCACGTTCTCTACCGGCTCACTGAGTTGAGGTCCTTTAACCCATTGGCCCTCGACATTTATGTAAATAGGATGAATTTCAAATTTTTCAAGATCTAATGCTTTTATAACAGCAAGAGCTGTCTGTAAGGATACTTGATGCTCGGCGGATTTTCCTCCGTATAATAACCCTAGTTTTGTCTTCATACCAAAACCTCCATATTCTCTTTCACGGTTTTATTTTAACATTTTATTAATTAAGAAAGGAAATGTAGTCATCCTATTTAGTAATGTTTTTTTCTACTGATTATTGTATGTTTCCAATAGCTTGCTTAAAAACAATCTATTGGTAATTTGTCACTATTTCACGCCATTTGCGCTTGTATTTCCTGTTATGATAATTTTGACAAACCATACGGGGGCGACACATGTGATAACCGGTTCATTATTATCTATTTTATTATTAGGCTTTGTACTCGGAATCAAGCATGCCATTGAGCCTGATCATGTCATTGCAGTTTCCACTATTGTTAGTGAATCCAAAAATATTAAACGATCACTTTTTGCCGGCGTGTATTGGGGGATCGGGCATACCGCCACGTTGTTTATAGTGGGTATGTTCTTACTTTTGGCGAAAAATACAATCAACGATACGGTTGCCATGAACCTCGAGTTTCTTGTTGGAATCATGCTGGTTACCTTAGGTTTTAACAGTTTATTAACCCTCATTATACATCGACACCATCATACATATACACCATCAGAACACAACAGAAAAACACGCTCAAATGTAAAGTCTTTTTTTATTGGACTTGTTCATGGTCTCGCCGGGAGTGCGGCCATGGTTCTTTTAACCATGAGTACGGTATCAACAGCTTGGCAGGGCGCCCTATATATCCTTATATTTGGTGCAGGTACCGTTGCTGGTATGCTTAGCTTCTCTACCGTAATCGGCCTCCCTTTTGTGCTAACCTCTGGTAAACAAGTGAATCGCTACTTAAACAACATAACGGGAATTATCAGCATATTATTTGGACTTTACTATATGTATAACTTAGGTGTGAACGAAGGATTATTTTCCATTTGGTTTTCATAAGAAACCCATCGTGTTTAAAAGCATAGGCTGACTCACAAGGAGCCAGCCTTCTATATTACATTCAATTTCCACTCTTTTGTCTTTTTATCAAAGATCAGCTTGGCATGGTATGGTTTATTTGATAGATTTTCATATTCCTCATACATGTCATCCATATTCGCGAAATCACCAATAACCCAGATTGGAATTTCCAAACGTCCGCGTTGATGATCGGCATCTCGTAAAGAAATACAGATTCCTTCCTTTATGAACGGGGTTAATGAGAGCAGAATTTCTTTATTCACCGGTGGATAGACCCGTTTCTTTCGAATACCAAGAATGGACTTTTCTTTCTTCAGCTCGCCTACCTTGCCAGCAACCACTTCACTAAGTAAATGGAAAAAATCCTTAAAGCTTCGGTAATAAATTTTGTTAAACCAGCCATCATCATGCGCTAAATAAACAAAACGATTCCCTAACTTATTATAAAAAGGCAGCTTTAAATGATGTTTTTGATGGCCAAGATACAATAATTCAGCCAACTCCTGCCCTGATAGTTCATTTAAGACCTCTTCTTCAATAAAATCAATCCAACAAAAGTCCCCATAACTGTATACATCTTCGCCAGCTAATTTATTTATTCTATCTTCCGGACAATATTCGAGTAGTGTATGCATATTAAAATCAGCATCATCAAAGCGGTGCTTTAATAAAAGCAGATGATTTAATGAGCCAGAAAAAGAAGCAGCAAATTCATCGAATTCAATACCGTAGGACATAACATACTGGTCTGTTTGGTTTAAATGGACATAGATGAGATCCCGTATGTCTTGATGATGCTTCTTCAAAGCCAAACTCCTCCGATCAAACACATGTAATTTATGTCTTAAAGAAAATTGCTATACCATTTTTCATACTTACTTATTTTATCAAATAATAGGTCAAATAGCTTATTTCAATTCTTTTACAAATAATATTTTTGAATAACACCTATTTTGCTTTTTCAGAATTACACATACTAGTTTATAGCACTTCTTATTATTATCTCAGTTTCCCTTTTATTTAATTGATTTATTTTATGAAAATCATCAATACCGCACCTGAGGAAAGGAGTGTGGCCGGCGTGATTAAAGATATGACTCAAGATGAAATTAATCTTTATATCATAAAAACGTTAAAAGAAAACAAAAAAGCTGAGTTTGAATCTATTATAGAAGAACTTCAGCCTTATGATGTGGCAAAGATCTATGAGGAATTACCCGAGAAGCATAAAGCTCGATTTCTCCTCTTTTTAAAATTTGACCTCTTGGCAGACTTAATGGAGGAGTTACCGAAAACGGAACAGCTGGATTTATTAAATAAGCTTGGGATTGAAAAATCCAGTAAAGTTCTCGACTTAATGGATAATGACGATTTGGCCCTATTATTAGACGAATTATCACCTGAAAAAAAGGATGATCTGTTATCAGGGATGAAAGCGGAAGAGTCGAATGCCGTTAAAGGCATTATGAATTACCCACCGGAAACTGCTGGGCGGACCATGACCAACCGCTTTGTATGGATTCGTGACTATTTTACTGTTAAAGAAGCAGTTGAAAAGTTTAAGGTCTTTGCGGAGTTTGCCGAATCAATTAACTATCTCTATGTCATAGACGAGACACGAAAACTCGTAGGTGTTGTTTCCTATCGAGATCTCCTGTTGGCCGAGCCTGAAGAGAAAATACGAACAATTATGTATGAACGAGTTATTTCTGTCACAGTGACGACCGACCAAGAAGTGGTTGCCCGGATGGCAGAACGATATGACTTCTTAGCCATCCCCGTTGTCGATGAAAGCGATGTTCTTGTCGGGATTGTCACTGTCGATGACATTATCGACATTGTCATCAAAGAAGCGAATGAAGATATTGAAAAATTATCAGCCACAGGAAAATCCATTGATTTTGAGACAAAAATGTTAGTGGCGGCCGCGCGGCGGTTACCATGGTTGATTTTGCTATTGTTTATTGGACTTATTTCAGGCAGGATTATCAGCAGTTTTGAGAATACCTTGCAGCAAGTTGTGGCCCTTGCCTTTTTCATGCCCATGATTGCGGGGATGACAGGGAATACAGGCACTCAGTCCCTTGCGGTCGTCGTGAGGGGGTTAATTTCACATGATATTGACCGCGGTGTGATTACCCGTCTTATTATAAGAGAACTCGGGGTCGGCATTACGATCGGGGTTACCTGTGCCATCCTGATCTCGATTATCGCTTATGTTTGGCAGGGAAATCTAATTTTAGGCGCGGTGGTCGGTTGCTCCCTCTTCTTCACTCTTATCATTGGAACACTTGCAGGGACTATTATTCCCCTTATTCTTTATCGTCTCAAGATTGACCCTGCGGTGGCATCAGGCCCGTTGATTACCACCTTAAACGACATCTTTTCCTTGCTTACCTACTTCGGTATTGCGACCATGTTTTTAAAGCACCTTATGTAGTTTATGAAAAATAGAAACATTTTTCTAAATCAAACGTCATTTATTATAAGAGTTGTCATATTTCCCCTAATTAGTATTGTGGGATAATCCCTAGGTTGCTTGCATAAAGTTAATAATTATTAGGAAAAATTGGGTGTTGCAATGATGAAAAAAGCCGATCGATTTGACTGGACATTAACATTATTACTTTTTCTCTTCTTTCTTGTCAGCTGTGCGGCCATCTACAGTGCACAAGCTTCAGAGCAATATGGAGAAAAGGACTTCTTAGTCATGCAAGTATTTTGGTATGTGGTCGGAGCCGCCATTATATCTGTTAGCATCTTTATTGATGCCTATCAGTACAAGCGGCTTTCTTGGTATTTATATGGATTGGGTTTATTGTTACTCCTTGCGGTATACGTTGCCCCTGAGTCTATTGCACCCGTCAGAAACGGCGCAAAGAGCTGGTTCATTATTAAGGGCATAGGGTCTATTCAACCGTCCGAGTTTGTTAAGATTTTCTTGATTTTGGCCTTAAGTCGTTTAACAACCAGCCACCAAGATAAATACATAGATAAATCATTGAAAACCGACTTTTTCTTATTGCTAAAATTAGGTATAACCACTGCCGCTCCACTCGGATTAATTATGATGCAACCAGACCTCGGAACTGGTCTTGTGATTCTTTCCATTTTAACAGGCTTTATCCTTGTTTCAGGTATCACATGGAAAATCATTATTCCTATTTATAGTGCTGGAATTTCCACCGGCGCCCTGATTTTCTATCTTGTATTACAAAAACCTGAACTACTTGAAAAATACCTCCATGTAAAGACCTATCAATTCAATCGAATTTACACCTGGCTTGACCCAACCAATCATTCATCAGGATCAAGCTATCATCTTTTAAAATCATTAAGTGCAATCGGATCAGGTTTAATTACTGGTAAAGGCTTTACCCATCGAGAGGTATATATTCCTGAAGCACATACTGATTTTATTTTCAGTGTGATTGGCGAGGAGTATGGCTTTGTCGGCGGAAGCGTCGTCATTGGTCTTTTCTTTCTATTAATTTATCATTTAATTAAAACCTCCCTTGAAACCAATGACCCTTTTAACACGTATATATGTACAGGAATTATTAGCGTGATAACCTTTCATGTATTTCAAAATATCGGAATGACCATCCAAGTCCTGCCGATTACGGGCATTCCGCTGCCATTTATCAGTTACGGAGGCAGCTCCCTCATGGGTAATATGTTTGCAATGGGCCTTGTTTACAGCATCCGTTATCATCATAAATCCTACTTATTTTCTTCAAGTAAATCATTAAGTAGTTAACCTAATTTATTTCTTAATGAGACAATCTAAGATAAAATAAGATAATAGACAAAATACTTTTTACATAAGCGAAGGTGAATTATGGCTGATTTTATTAATAGCGTTTTGGAATTTTTATCACAGTTAGGCTACTTTGGGATTGCCTTAGGATTAATGATAGAGATTATCCCTAGTGAAATTGTGTTAGGCTATGGCGGTTATATGATTGCACAAGGTCATCTGAATTTTATTGGTGCCGTGATTGCTGGTACCATCGGGGGAACGATCGCTCAGTTGTTTTTATATTGGGCAGGTTACTATGGCGGCCGGCCATTTTTAGAAAAATACGGGAAGTTTGTCTTAATTAAAAAGAGTCATATTGATATTGCTGAACAGTGGTTTGAGAAATATGGAGCGGGCGTTATTTTCTCTGCACGTTTCATTCCGGTTGTGAGACATGCCATTTCGATTCCTGCTGGTATTGCTAAAATGTCAGCTACAAAATTTACGCTTTACACTGTGGCAGCGGTGTTACCTTGGTCGATTCTTTTCCTTTACTTAGGTAAGGTGCTTGGTAGCAACTGGTCACATATCAAAGAATACGCACAGCCCTACGTCATGCCAATCATCATTGCAGCAGTAGTTTTAGGTGCCATTTATTTTATAATCAAAAAAACAAAGAAAACCACCGATTAGAATCGGTGGTTTCTCTCTTTATGGGCTTTACGACGGTTGCTTGGAAAACTTCGCTTGGGCCCAGGCATCGAGCTTTTTCACATGTTTTTTCCCAATCGTAAAACCATATAAAATCAGTAATAAAATAATTAAGGTAAACAAATCAATTTTTTTAGTCGCAATAAAGTTAACAATCCCCATTAATACCTGTGGAATCACGCCGGTTAACGCAAAGAGAACCGTAGCAACCTTAAACCAAAAGTTCGATTTCAACCCATATCTTGCATAGAGCAAGAAAAAGGTAGAAGACCACGCCAACACTTCAAGACTAACTAAAATGACCCACTTATTCTCAACCAAAAATTCCAAGTCCCTCTCCACCTTCTATTACTTTTTAAAATGAAATGGCAAGGTGGCCACAATCACTCTCTTTTTAAAGATGAGGTAGGTACGGATTAATAAGCTTGATTGATTATGCAATATGTTATGCCAGCTTTTCTTTGTAATGAATTGCGGAATCAGCACCGTCACTCGGTAATTGTTTTCACTCGCCTTGTGTTCCACCGTATCAATAAACTTCGATAATGGCTGTAACACACTGCGGTAATGTGATTGCAGTGTAACAAGCCGTACATCCGGCTGCCATTGCTGCCACTTTTCCTCAAATCGTTTTTCGTCTTCACGATCAAATGAAACATACACAGCAAAAATTTGATCAGTAATCGACTTGGCGTAGTTAATTGAATTGGCAACGACCTTCGTAATCCCTGCGACAGGCACGATGATGACGTTACCTGAAATGTTATAATCACAATCCCCCGGTTGAATTCTTAATTGTTCTCCTACCGCTTCATAGTGATTTTTAATTCTTAGGAAACCTATGACAATTAACGGCAAAAAGATGATAACAAACCAGACTTGACTTAATTTCGTTACGAAGAAAATGATTAAAACTGTTAAAGTGATGAGAGCTCCGACTAAATTAGAAGTCAACTTTGCTAACCAGCCTGTTGGTTTTTCCCTGAGCCACTTTAAGATCATTCCCGTTTGCGACAAGGTGAATGGTATAAATACCCCGACCGCATAGAGTGGAATAAGGCTCTCCGTTTTCCCCTGGAAAGCAATAATGAGCAGGATAGAAGCAATTCCTAAAGAAACGATCCCATTTGAGTAACCGAGACGGTCCCCCCTAATGGTAAACATCCTTGGCATATACTTATCCTTTGCCATGCTAAACGCAAGTAACGGAAAAGCAGAGTAACCGGTATTGGCCGCAAGCACCAATATCAGGGCAGTTGTTCCCTGGACGAAAAAGTAAAGGTAGTTTCGACCAAACGTTTCTTTGGCAATTTGAGAAACGACTGTTTCATCATGCCTTGGCGAAATTCCGTAATAATACGCCAGAAAAGTGATCCCCGAAAACAAGATTGCTAAAAGTGTTCCCATTAGGACCAGTGTTTTGGCCGCATTCTTTGGAGCAGGGTCCTTAAAGTTTGGAATGGCATTGGAGATAGCTTCCACACCCGTCAAGGCAGAGCATCCCGAAGCAAATGCCCGGAGCAGAAGGAATAAGGTAATCCCTTGAACCGGTGCCCCAATCGCCGCATGCTGAGCAGTCGGTGACACATCGCCAGTCATAATTTTATAAATTCCAACTCCAATTAATATAAAGAGAGCAACCACAAACAAATAAACTGGATAGGCTAAAATCGATGCTGACTCCGTTAACCCTCTCAGGTTAAGAATGGTAATGAAAACAACCAGAATGCACGCAATCAGCACGGTATGGGTATGCAGGGCAGGAAACGCTGAAGTAATCGCATCCGTTCCTGCGGATACACTAACAGCCACGGTTAATATGTAGTCAACTAGCAAGGATCCTCCAGCAATTAATCCCGCTTTTTCACCAATATTTTCTTTTGATACAAGATAGGCTCCGCCACCCTGTGGGTAGGAATAGATAATTTGTCGATAAGATAAAATGAGTGCAGCCAGAAGAAACAAGACGCCCACCGCAATAGGAATCGAGTACCAATAAGCAATTACGCTAATGGTTGCCAATACAATTAATATCTGTTCAGTCCCGTATGCTACAGACGAAAGAGCATCCGAGGACAAAATAGCTAAAGCCTTAAATACATTTAATTTTTGTTCACCTAGTGCCGTTGACTTTAACGGCCGGCCAATTAACAACCTCTTAAAAGAAGAGAGCATGTGATTCACCCACCACATTCAAAGTAGAATTACCGATTGATTTTATCACAAGATAACAGCGAAGTTGAAGTGTTTTCTTTTTGACAAAAGGAATTATTCCAATCAACCCATTTTCCCTTTTCTAGTTTAGAGTACCCGCTTTTAGCGCCATTAACCCGTTTTGGCCATTTCTCCGCATAAGAAAAACATGAAGAAATTAATCTTCATGCTTAGTGTACGATTACGTAATCCTATTGGGGAATGAGGCAGCCTTCAATCTCTAACAACATTTTTTTAATAGGCGTATTCGTCCCTGCATACCCTACCAGACTTCCGCTTTTCCCAATCACACGATGACAAGGAATAAAAATCGGCAACTGGTTCGCTCGATTGGCTTGTCCAACCGCTCTAACTGCTTTCGGATTACCAATCATTTCTGCTACTTCGGCATAGCTCTTTACTTCACCATAAGGAATAGATTGAAGCGCCTGCCAAACCTGCTTTCGAAAACCCGTTCCCTCAATGGATAGTGGCAGGTCAAAATCCTTCCTTTTTCCGTTGAAGTATTCGTCCAACTGACGAATCGCTTCACTACATAGTGCCTGGTTTTCAACCATGTCCGGATGATCGTTCAAAAACCTTTCCCAATCCTCCTCAAATAATTCCACTCGCTTAATCCCATCAGTATCTGCAATCACTCTTATTTTTCCAAATGGAGACTGATACTCGGCATAACCTAATGTCATGGTGTTCACTGCCTCTCTTTTATTCGTTACTCCCATTATATAAAGAAAGCTCGCCTAATGGCGAGCCCCTAACAGCTTTCTTATTTTACTTGAACTGCTTTAATCATCCGTTTCATCGCTTGCATCTGGCCCAGGTGAAGAGTTTCATGAAAAATAGCAAAACTGGTTAGCTCGCCAAATGTCTCTTGACCAAGGAATGGAGTTTTCAGCTTGGTACTAAAGCTTTCAACTGGAATTTCTTTAATTCTTCCCAATTGTTCTTTTAGCTGGGATACTAATACCTGCACGGATGGAACTTCCCCCTGCCAATCAGCTGGTTTGGTTCCATTTCCAAATAACTCTAAGTAGTTAACTGGTAAGTTGGTTGATTTTTTAGGAAAGCCAAACATAAATTGTTCTGCCACTGTTAATACATGACCAATATGCCAATGAAGGGTATTGTTAAAGCCCTCAGGTTGGACATCCACTATACTCTCTTCTAGCGCTTCCGCATTTTTAACAAATTGCCCTCTTGCTACTTCAAAGCTCTTAAATAATAGTTCACTCATTTCTTTGCCTCCCTTTTTTTCATAGCTCTATTTTATAATGTTATTAGGAAAATCACTAAATAAAAGCTCTTACATTTCCTCAGGCGCTTCTATTCCTAATAAACGTAGGCCCTCTTTTAGAACAACTGTTACCGCAAAGACCAGGGCTAAACGAGACTGTTTAGCTGGATTCTTTTCTAAGATTTTTACTTCTGCATAATACTTGTTAAAGGCTTGGGCAAGGTCCACAATATATTTCGCCACTTGTGATGGATCAAAGTTTTCACAGGCTCGTTTAATCGCCGGTGCAAATTCCATTAATAGACTGGTTACCTTCCATTCCTTCTCCCAAGAATAATCATATTCGATAGAATCAAATTTAGAATACCCGTCTCCTTTTCTTAAAATAGAACATGCTCGAGCATACGTATATTGGAGATAAGGTCCTGTCTCCCCTTCAAATCTTAGCATTTCCTCGAGCGAAAACTCTATATCATTCATTCGGTTGTTCTTTAGGTCATGAAAGATAACGGCTCCAACACCAACTTGTTTGGCTACTTCATCTTTGTTCCCGAGGTTTGGATTTTTCTCCTCAATATTATGTCTTGCCATTGCAATCGATTCATTTAGGACTTCCTCTAGTAAAACAACCTTCCCTTTACGAGTGGACATCTTCTTGCCGTCTTTCAGCATCATCCCAAATGGTACATGGACCATTTTTTCCGCCCAGTCATATCCCATTTTACCTAACACAGCTATCAACTGTTTAAAATGAAGACTTTGTTCATGTCCTACGACATAAAGGGATTGGACAAAGTCGTAGTTTTCTTTACGATAGAGGGCCGCTGCTAAGTCCCGCGTTGCATAAAGTGTTGCTCCATCGGATTTTTTAATTAAGCACGGTGGCAGCTGCTCCTCCGTTAGTTCAACCACCTGCGCTTGATCAGATTCCACTAATAACTGTTTCTCCTCTAGGAGCTTTACAATGCGTTCCATTTTATCATTATAAAACGCTTCTCCCGCGAACGAATCGAACTGGACGTTCATCAACTCATAAATTCTTGAGAACTCCTTTAAAGACTCGTCTCGGAACCATTGCCAAAGCATTAATGCCTCTTCGTCTCCGTCTTCAAGCCGCTTAAACCAGCAGCGTCCCTGGTCTTCCAATGCGGGATTTTTTTCTGCTTCCGCATGGAACTGAATATACAGCTGAAGCAGCTCTTTAATAGGGTTCTGTTTGACCTTTTCTGCATCTCCCCACAGCTGATAAGCGGTAATTAATTTTCCGAATTGTGTACCCCAGTCCCCAAGATGGTTAATTTTAATTGGTTTATATCCGCATTTTTCAACAATATGAGCGAGGGCATTGCCGATTACGGTTGAACGTAAATGCCCCATCGAAAACGGCTTAGCGATATTGGGTGACGACATATCAATCGTGATGTTGCCTCCGCCGCCGAGATCCTGTGAGGCGAAATTTTCTTCTTGAGCGAGGACTTCCTTCACTAGTTTTTTGGAAACAAGCTTTTTATTTAAAAAGATATTTAAGTAGGCACCCACTACTTCTACGTTTTCAAAGGTGGCAGATTGTATTTTTTCACTTAAGTCCTGTGCAATGGCATTAGGCGCCTTTCTTTTTAGCTTGGCTAGTGTAAAGCATGGGAAGGCAAGATCGCCATGGGATGTGTTTTTAGGTTTTTCAATCATGAGTTCCAGTTCGGTTAATGAAATTTCTTGATCAAGCAGTTCGTAAAGAATCGATGCAAGCTCTTTTTTAAAATTCATTCTGAAGACCTCCTAATTTATCTTTATACAACAAAAAACCCCCGCCTCTATAAAAGAGACGAGAGTTGAATTTCCCGCGGTACCACTCTAATTGTTCGTCATGAACCAGCTTTCCCTTGGTAACGGAGAATTCTCCGATGAACCCTACTCCATTCGGGTCCACATCTCAAAAGTGCGCTTCGTTATCTATTCCGTATCAGGCTTCCACCACCCCTGACTCGCTGCAACATCCTAGGTAACTACTCTCTTTTTCATTGACTTTTCCGACTTTATTATCAGTTATTATACTGGAAGGAAAAGGATTTATCCACTCATTACTGATTATTTTTTTTAATAGGGAAATTCTATACCTAAAGGAGGGATTTACTTGGCTAGAAGAAGAAATAAAATACTCGTTCCTGAGGCACGGAGCGGCTTAGATGCCCTTAAGGCAAAGGTCGTTCAATCACAAAGCCCGGAGGAGGCGAAGTTTGAAGCGGCCGAAGAGGTGGGCGTTCCTTTACAAAGAGGCTACAACGGCAAGCTCACATCTGAACAGGCAGGAAAAGTAGGAGGCAGACTTGGCGGCAGCATGGTCCGCGAACTTGTCAAGATGGCACAGGAAAACCTAACGAAAAAACAGTAAATGTGTCTAAGGGGGTCAGACCCCATTTTTGGTCTGACCTCCCTATTTTTGAAAAAAAGTTTGACAATTCTGTGACAATTGATAGAATATTCTTAACAAGGAGTTGATAATGATGCGTGAAATACATTTAAAAAGCATTTTTACTTTTAAAAGGACCGCTATTTTCGGGAGTATGTTAGGCATTATTCTTATATTGTTCGGACAATTTGTAAACGGTTCCAATAATGCTTATCTTTTAACTGCGCTTGGATTTGGTATCCTCTTAGGCTCTGTAGTCAATTACCTGTTTGGAACCTTTTTAAGTTTAATGGAAGAATACATTGCCAACAGCAAAGTGGCACCTAATAAGATAAAATGATAAAAAAGACTTGTGCAGGTTGGTTGCACAAGTCTTTTTTTCTATATGGTTAGGCCTTTTAAAAAAAATACCTTAATCACTTCCGCTATTTGCTCGGAGCTTAGCGGTTCGTGATGTCGCTCCCAATCGGAAACAAGAGCGATGTACATTTTTAAGAGAAGGAAGCTCGTTAACTCGATGTTGGTTGCAGGTATAGATCCTTTAGCAATAGCAACCTCAATTTTCTCTTTTAAGTAGGTGATAATCTCATTTTCCACATGCTGCAACATTTCGGAAACCGCAATCGTTCCCATTTCCGCTTCTTCTTGAACCAGCTTAATCATCAGCTGGTGCTGTGAACGGAATTCCAATAAGCGATAGAGGGCTCGATGAACTTTTTCCGTAAACGGCAGATCCGGTTGAATCACTGCCTCTGCTTCTGCTATCATTTCTTTTACCAACGTGGAAATGATCTCTTCAAATAGTTCCTCTTTATTTTTAAAAAAGGTATAGATAGTCCCTTTCCCCACATTGGCGAGCTTCGCGACCTGGTCCATGGTTGTCGCTTTGTAGCCAAATAGTGAAAAAGACTTGGTTGCAGCCTCTACAATCATCTTTCTTCTATCGGGTGCCATTCAGACCTCCCTCCTTTTTGACTATATTAGTTCTGCGGTCATATATATAATTTCACTATAGCACAGCTCCATAGTGGTTTCAAACCTCTGGGAATTTGTTTGGAAAATGGACAAAAAACATGACCAATCCAAATGCCGGTCATGTTTCATTGATTTTTATGCCAGGTTTCGGGCCATTCCTCTTTTTAATTCTACAAAAATATCAGCGAACACTGGATCCCATTGGGTACCTTTGCCCTCATGAATAATCGTTAGTGCTTTTTCAACCGGCATCCCACTGCGGTAAGGGCGATTGGAGGTCATCGCATCAAAAGCATCTGCAACCGCAATAATTCTTCCAAATAAAGGAATACTTTCACCTCTGAGGCCCTCAGGATAGCCTTTTCCATCATATCGCTCATGATGGTACAGCACACCTTCTACTACAGGTTGAAGGTCGGAAAATCCCTGAACTTGTTTAATAATATTCCTGCCTATTTCGGGATGTCTTTTAATTGCCGCGTATTCCTCATCCGTTAATTTCCCGTCCTTTAAGAGGATTCGGTCCGCAACTCCTATTTTTCCAATATCGTGTAAAAGTGCCGAGGTTTTTAAAAGCATTAGCTCTTCCTCATCTAATCCTGCTTTCTCCCCTATTTCTAGTGAATAAGCAGCAACTCGGGTAGAATGACCAAAGGTATATTGATCCCTCGCATCTAATGCAGCTGTCATACTCTCTAAAAAACTCGCAAACATGGCCTTGTTTTTTTCATCGCGAGTCTGAATTGCCTCCACCATATGATTAAATCCATTTACTAGTCCTGCGAATTCATCAGAGTACAAGGCATCGGTTTTCACCAAGGACCCTTCCTGAACCTCTCGCATGGATTTCCTGAGTTGGACGATTGGTTGATGAACATCTAGAAACAGCAGCTTAGCTCCATAGTAGGCAAAGATGAGGCCCAACACAATAATAACGGCTGCCCAACTCCAGAAGCTTTGGCTTGTGTTTTCCGCAATGCCCAGTTTTACTTGGGTTGCTAACCCAAATAAAAGAATTGGAAACACTGAAATATAGAGGAAACTGAACTGAAACTTGCGCTTGATTGAGAGAACCATTTTCCCTTTTAACGTTTGCTTTTCTCCAAATTGGTTGATGGCTATTTGCTCCACTTTTTTTAATAAGGGCTGAACGGCCTTGATGGCTAGGAAGAATTCAATAATTCCGTGCATTCCTGCCACAAGCGTAGCCCCGGCCATAGCTAGCAAAATATAATAATAATGAAGGTGTAATAACTGCAGTTTAATGGCAAAAATCGTTAGAACCATGGCAGGAATGGATAGGCCTAATAAGTGTGGCCCCATAATTCGCTTAAATGTCACTAACGGAAACTCATGCAAATAATCAAACACACGTTGCAAACTTGCAAATTCGTGTATTTCTTTCGTGAATACATCAGAAATAGGCTTTATGTCCTTAGAAAATCGAAGGAATTCTAGTATCATCATAATGATAAAAGAAGTTCCTAAAATCCCTAACATATACAAATATTCAGTTCTTGTAAGTGTTAAAGTGAAAAAGATAAAGACGCCGCCGACCACTCCGACCGCAAGCGATGACCCTATTAAATAGTTTTTTAATAATTGCTGTCGAAATCGTCTATATTCATTCATACAATATTGGCCTGCTTTCAGCGAAACTAGATTTTGTACCAATAATTATAAACGAATCCCATATCGTTTGTATCTATAACTACCTTAAATAGGAAAAAAACTTATGACCCTGTTGATCGATAACGCCTTACCCCAAATTGCCAGACCAGAAAACATGGCAGAATAAAGAGGCTCCCGGCAACTGGTGTGAGCAGATAAAGAAAACCATTCCCTTCACTTTTTCCGAGAATATACAGTAAGGGTAAATAATTAACGGTGCCAAAAGGAATCACATAGGTAAAGAAACGGGAGACCCACTTTTGATAGATATTAAGAGGATACTGGGCCATCTCTCGACCCCCATCGGTAAATATATTTGCCACCTCTAAACCTTGTACGGTCCAAAAACACATGGTGGCTGCCAGCATATAAATCCCGGTAAAGATAAGCACCCCGCTGATTATCATAAATATAAGTGTCAACATTTTTATTGGCGTCCAATCGATCGGTAGATTCATTACTGCCCAAATTAATACAAACAAGCTTTGAAGCAGTCTTCCAAATCTCGTAAACTCGAATTGGGAGCCCAATACTTGGACAAAGGTACTTCTTGGTCTAACCAGTAGCCGGTCAAAGTCTCCTTTTATGATGAGGCTTGAAAAGGTATCAAAGCCCCGAGCAAAGCATTCACTTAAGGCAAAGGCCATGTGAATGATCCCGAAGCAAAGAGCTACCTCGAAAAACTGCCATCCCTTTATTTGTCCAAATCTCTCAAACAATAAGTACAAACCTGCAAAAATGGCGAACGGAATAAAAAATTGCCCTAATGACAGCAGCAAGAAAGACGTCCGATACTGCATTTGAGATTTAAAGAGTATCTGTAAATATTTAAAATATAGTCGCAACCTATATCAACCTCCCTGAACGACGACTTTCCTTAAAATCCGGTTAAGTGCGAACCTTCCTAATACGACCAGTACCACCAAATAGGCAAGCTGGATAAGGATTCCGTTGATGGCAGCCTGCCCGGAGATATGCCCCGAATAGACTCTGAATGGAAAATCAGCTGTCCAGCGGAACGGCAGGATATTGGCAATAGTCTGAAGCCATGACGGCATGAGCGGGACTGGTATGATTAAACCTGCAAAAAACTCCCCGAGTACACTAAATAATAGAAGCGAGCCGACCGGTGACATCGTTACAAATACGGATATGTATAAGAACATAGAAATAGCAATTAACAGAAGCAATCCTAACAATAAAGTGATGATAAATAGTATAAGTGTAGTGACACTTGGCGGTATCGTCAGTCTGTAAGTGGTGGGCAGAAAGAGAGCAATGATCAATATGGGAAAGCAGCGTAGCATTGCACTCGACAACCGTTGGGCTAGCAGCTTCGCATACCAAAATCCATAGAGCTCCCAAGGACGGCAAAGCTCATACGCAATGTTCCCACTTGTTATCAGTTCAAACAGTTCATTATCGCGGAACCACATGGTAACAAAAACAAGAAAGGCCTGTTGCAGCCAAACATAGGTAATTATTTGTGGTAAGGATATAGGCGGTGTTTTGGCCGCATGTTGATAGAAGGCTTCGAACACCATAATAATGATCATACCCCAGAAGAATTGCGTAGCCACTCCCGCAAATGCAGCTGTTCGATACTGCATCCCCATGTTAAGCCTTAGCTTCAAAAAGGATACATATGGTCTCATATTTGGTACTCCTTATATAGCTGGACAATAATATCCTCGATCGGCTGCGTCTCGATGGTCACATCTTGGAGCTCAACCTGTTTGGACAGCTGAGTAATCACATCAGATGTTTTGATTGCCTCCGTATCTACACTCAGAACAACTCGTTCAGGTGACCATGAAAGGGTGGATGTCCCTGGTATTTGAATTTGCTTTGGATTTTTTTCATAATCAGCCGTGATCGTTTTATGGGTACCAAACTGCTTTCTTAACTCATTTAGATTGCCATCGTATAACATGCTTCCTTTTCCGATCAGAATGACCCGATCAGCCAATGCTTCAATATCGTTCATATCGTGTGTAGTGAGGATGACCGTTACACCTTTCTCCTTGTTAATCGTTTTAATAAACTGACGGACGGCAATTTTTGATACAGCATCAAGGCCGATGGTCGGTTCATCTAAAAATAAAATCTTGGGATTATGAATGAGGGAAGCTGCAATTTCACAGCGCATCCGCTGCCCTAAGCTTAATTGGCGGACGGGTGATTGGACTATTGTTTGCAGTTCTAGTGTTTCAATAAGTAGATCAGTGGTGGTGTTATATTCTTGCTGTGGAATCTTGTAAATATCTTTTAAGAGTTCAAATGAATCGAGTACGGGAACATCCCACCAGAGCTGGGAACGCTGGCCAAAAACAACCCCGATATTTTTTACATATTGCACTCGGTCCTTCCAAGGTGTATAGCCCATAATAGAACAGCTTCCGGTGTCAGGCACCAAAATCCCGCTCATAATTTTAATCGTGGTGGACTTCCCTGCCCCATTCGGTCCGATGTAACCGACGATTTCTCCTGGATTAATAGAAAAAGAGATATCCTTCAGTGCTTCTACTATCGTATGTTTTCGATAGAATAGAGCTTTTGCCGCTTCCTTCACTCCCGATGTGCGCTGGGCAACCTTATAGGATTTCGAGATACCTTCTAACCTAATCAAAACGCGTCCCTCCTTTTTGAGTCGCAGAGGAAAATAATAACATTTAGGGATTTTATTTGTCAATAATATTCTGAATAGTAAAAGTTAACTAAATGTTCATTTGTGTAGCACGTGTTTGTAGGTGAATTTTTATAAAATAGACTTGAGTGTTTTTATAGAGAAAGGAAGTTGCCCATGGATGTTTTAAAGCCTCGTACTGAATCAAAGGAATTATTAGTCTGGAGGAGTTTACATGCACGAAGTGAATTAACTTCTGATGAAAAATATTACTATTGTACCCTTGAAAAGGGATATGAAGGAGAGTTGATGTTCGATAAGCTGACAAAGGAGCTTCAATGTGATGTTTACATTTTGAACGGTCTACTCTTTGAAATCAACAACTCTTATTTCCAAATCGACACCCTACTGATTGCTCCACAAAAAATCTACGTATACGATGTGAAAAATTCCGAAAACGACTATTTGTACGAAGATGAAAAGTTTCGGAGGCTTCGGGGTGGCAACGATATCAAAAATCCATTACACCAATTGGAACGGTGTGAAACATTACTTCGGCAATTTTTGAAAAAACTCGGCTATCAGTTACCTATTGATAGTCACATTGTCTTCATTAACCCTGAGTTCACCTTATATCAAGCTCCCCATGACAAGCCCATTGTATTTCCAACGCAGTTAAATCAACTTTTCCAGCGATTAAACACTATTCCTTCGAAGCTATCAAAAAGACATAAAGATCTCGCTGACCAATTAATGGCTGCGCACCAAAATGAGTATCCCTTTTGCAAATTTCCTCCCTATCAATTTGACCAACTGAAAAAGGGGAAACTATGTGCAACGTGCCATTCCGTTTCTACTTTCCAAGGAGATAGACGTTTGGTTTGTGATGTTTGCGGCCATGAAGAAACTATAGATGCCGCTGTCCTCCGAGCTGTGGCGGAGTTAAGGCTGCTTTTTCCGGAGAAGAAGATTACTACGAATCTTGTTTACGAGTGGTGTAGTGAGGGTGAGGATGAGGGTGGTTCACGAAAGAGGGTTGTTAGGATTTTAAGAAATAACCTTTGTGCTAGGGGGTACGGGAGATGGATTTACTATGAGTGAGCAAAGATTGAAATACCTCATTTTAAACAAGTATAACTTTTGTAGGTGACTGTTCTGTGCCATTTGATTTGCCCGTGGTCTCGTAAATACACTGTACGAGACCTTTTGCTGTTTTTTCCTTTGACTTCGGGCGCATAGAACCTCTCTACGCTACCTTTTGTTGTTTTTTCCTTTGCCTTCGGTCGCATAGAACTCCTCTACGCTACCTTTTGCCATTTTTCTTTTTGGCTTCGGGCGCATAGAGCACCTCTACGAACCCTTTTTCCATTTTTCCCTTTGACTTCGGGCGCATAGAACCCCTCTACGAGCCTTTTTGCCATTTTTCCCTTTGGCTTCGGGCGCATAGAACCTCTCTACGCGACCTTTTGCCATTTTTCCCTCTGGCTTCGGGCGCATAGAGCCCCTCTACGCGACCTTTTGCTGTTTTTTCCTTTGGCTTCGGGCGCATAGAACCTCTCTACGAGCCCTTTTGCCATTTTTCCCTCTGGCTTCGAGCGCATAGAACTACTCTACGCGACCTTTTGCCATTTCTCCTTTTGGCTTCGGGCGCATAGAGCCCCTCTACGAACCCTTTTGTCATTTTTTCCTTTGACTTCGATCACATAGAACCCCTCTATGAGACCTTCTGCTATTCTTTCCTTCAGCTTCGGGCGCATAGAATCACCTCTTTGCGGAACCATCCTCTTCTTTTTGCATTCCACACAGTCCAATAGCCTCCCAACTCAATGAAAAAACGCCGTTTAGCTCATTCCCTAAACCGCGTCATCCCAAATTATTCTCTAGCTCTTGTTCTCAATCCTCCGAACTTCTTCGTAAGGCTGCACTACAACAAACCCATCCCCCTCGAACTTCATTTGGATAGACTCGCCGCTTCCTCTCCCAAAGAATGTCTTCAAACTGATATCCGTCTGAAACTCCGGACGAAGATTACCTGACCACGCAACCGTTGCATTAGGATCCGTAATAACAGGCTGGCCTGATGTAACCCTTAGAGTGAGCGGTTCATAATGAGTCGTGATGGCAATCATCCCAGTTCCTTCACAACGAACATTGAATAAGCCGCCAGCCATTAGCCCGGCAATCTTTTTCATTAACTTGATCTCCCACTTAATACTCGGCTCAAATGCGAGCAAATCATTCCCGTTCACATAGATGGATTCATTGTTCAAATGGAGAATGATAATTTTTTTACCTTCATCCGCCAAATACAATTTTCCTTGTCCGCCAGCTTTCATCAAAGAGGCCCCCTCACCGGTGATCGCCTTCTTGAAAGCCGTACCTAGACCATGCTCCAAAATCCCTTCTCGTTCAAACTTGATTTTCCCATGATACGCAACCATCGAACCCGCTTTCGCCCATACCTGACCGTCGAGATTCACCTCTAGCATTCTAGGAGTCTCTAATTCAAAGAATCCCTCACCTTTATCTACCTGCTCTGTTTTATCAATAAATTCACTAATGGAATACTTACTCAATCTTTCCCCTCCTAAATTTCCGCCTTCTCTTGAAAATTTTACCATACTTTCCCTTTAAAAAAATACACCGTTCATGTAATTTGAACGGTGCTTCCAGTTCTATTTCTGAACCACTAAATGCGCAAAGTGAAAATGATCGAAGGCGTGCAGGTCATCGTCTCTATCCGTAAAATACCACTCTTGAATATTTTCAGGGGATAAATTTTCATAGACTAACATATTGCGATCCTGGAGTTCCAGGTCAAGAGTAAGCGGGTCAAAACCGGTTACCATCGGTTCACCTGTATGTGCTGTAATTTGTCGCATTTGGATTAATTTCTTGGCGGCTAATTCGTCATTAAATGCAGTATCGTCGAGGTAATCAAAGATGAAAGAACTACCATTCACAGAAAGATCCGAAACAGTAGAAAGAAGTTGATAGAAATCTTGTTTCTCCAGGTACATCACCACACCTAGTAAGCTGAAGTAGGTCAATGTTTGTTCATTATAGCCGACCTTCATTAACTCATCCCGAAGCGAGTTCTCTTTAAAATCAACTGGAACAAATTTTAAGTTTTTCGGTATATCAAGACCCATTTCTTGGATGCGGTTGATTTTAAAAGCTTGGGTTGCAGGGTGATCGACTTCATAGATGATAAAATCGTCTGGGAGATTTTCTTGTTGTCTTAATGCAAATGTATCAAAGCCTGCCCCTAAAATCACATACTGTCTGACGCCTCGTTCAATCGCTGATAAAAGTCCATCCTCAGCGTAGCGAGCACGGCTGACTAATTGCGGCACGGTCTGATTGTTCATTACCCATAGCAATTTTTCCTCAAACGTCTTCAACGTTTCACTTTTTTCCGGAGCAAAAAACGCAATTGCATTTGCCCAATTCGTGCTGATCAACTGCTTTTCTTCCTCCTTTAACAGGGTACTGGCAACAAAATCATTAAAAATTGGTTGGTTACTTTGCAATGCATGATATCCCCTAGCATAGCAGCTGACTAATGCCGTTAAACTTTCCTTATTCTTTTCCAAAGAAACTCCCCTTCCTAATAAAAATAAAAAACTCCAAGCAGAATTCTGCCAGGAGTTTATTATATGACACATTATAATTATTTACAATAACGTTAAATTATAGCACAAATAAATTATTTTGTCAATAGTTTTTATTATTTTTCAATTTCCGGTTCACTTAACTGCCTGACAAACTCTCGATTAATATTACCATTTTGATAGCCACTCCCATTTACAGAATTCATCGTTCTTGCTTCTTGCCCCGACTTGTCATATGGAATGTATCCGAAGTAAATTCCCGCATTAGGTGTAATTCCATTTGAAAAAAGTCCAGGTGGTTGTACTGTGGTACCAGCTTGCGAATTCATAAACGAAGCCCAGTCAGCAGGCATTCTCAACAGTCCATAAGAATTTTTTTGTTCCACTATCTTTTCCATTTGAATCCTCGGTTCATACCATAGTTCTCTATTAGAACCATGATATCCTCTGTCTCTAATTATATAAAATTTCAATTGATTTACCTGGTCATCCGGATGGAAATTCCATAGAAAGTAAAACGTAGATGGGTCATTATTGTCTATTTTCCAAACATGAATATCCCCTGTAGTGTCGATGGAAACAACATTCCACTTATGCTGTTCCCATTGCCAATAACTCACTCCATACTTACCCTCCTTCGAAATAAAGGGGACAAATCGATGCCGCTCATCGATAGTGATGGTATCCTGAATGACATTCGGTGAAGCCTCCGGAAAAACGCGTTGAATCTTCTCGACTAATTGATCACTTTTGGGAAACGCAGTCGGTTTCGAAAAATAGTACCAATAAACCAATATACTAGATGCAACAATGGCAACAGCTAATAAAAAGAAAATAATCACTTTTCTATTCATTGCTAGTTCCCTCCCCTTAACAGTGACTCTTGTGAGCGGAAATAAAGCTGCTTTTTCGGCGTAGATACTAACAAACCTTTTCCATCAGCTTCTATGTAGATAACGGCATTAAGATTACTTCCCCATTTAGGAGAAAAGCCTATAAGTTGATAAGGGAATTTTTCACTTTTTTTAGTAGATTCCATTTCAATTTCGTTATACCATTCAATCCCATGGTTAGCTGCCGGCTTCATAGTATGTAATTGTTTTTCCAAACTTTCCTTATCTAATAATTGCTCTTTTGCCGAAGGATGTGTACTGATGACAGAAGCATCCTCCACATTAAAGATATATGTAGAAAGCTCATTTTCCGGGTAGACAACATGATGAATTGGTATAGATAATAACGCAGTTGCTAAAAAGATGAAATTTGCCCAAAAGCCCAGCCAGGCAAACGATCGGTATCTCTCCCATTTTCCTTCCTTGCTCTTTAAAAACCAATACAAAATCCAAACACCTAATGGTAAAATCGCAATCTTTATTGGGGTATCATTAAAGTTCCAATTAATAGAAAAAGAAAAGATTCCGATAAATACACAAACCATAATTTTCCAAGCCTTTGATTTTTCAAGTTTACGTTTATTAATCCGATAGGCAATGAACCCAATAATGCCCCACGATAAAATGACCCCCACCAACTCTATTAAATTAACTGAAAAATTATATGAAATATTCATCCTAACGCCTCCTACTTTACATAATTCTCCAATTATCTACAAAAATCCTTTATTAAAAGGCAGGAATCTAAACTCCTGCCTTAAAGTTAGTTGCTATTATCACCCTTACCATTTAAGCCATCCAATATTGCTGGTTTTGGCGCCTCGCTGCTTAGTAATCCACTATGGCTAACACCGCTAACCTCAACATTTTTAGCCCCATTCAATATCGAACTGGTATAAGGACTTATCACTTCATCAGTTGTACTGTAAATAGAGGTGTATTTAACAAAAGCACCTGGAGTCTCATCCCCACTATTTAGGTCCTGTAGGAACTGGCTATCTGGCATCATTTCTCTTGCACCGGCGGTAAAGAAGCCGTAATAGGCGCTGTTTGTACCATGATGTGGTGAACCAAGTGTAATCACATCGTTAACCTTGCTGGCTCCATTCAAATTTTTAATATAATATCGGGTGCTCAGGCCTCCCATACTGTGAGCAATAATATCCACCTTAGTAGCCTTCGTTTTTTTCAATACTTGGTTAACAAATTGTGATAACTCATTCGCATTTTGTACATTGCTTCCTGTTGTATTCGAAAATTGAATGGCAAATAAACGACTCTCCGGCCAGCCTGCACTAATCAGCCACTGCTTCATCGTATCGAAGCTCGATGTGGAACCGGTATACCCATGGACAAAAATAACGGGATCAACAGTTGGTGTTGTGGTGGTTCCCCTTGCAGCATAAGCGGATTGATACACCCCAAAAACTAAGATAAAAATCGTAAACAAACTCATGACTCTTTTCATAAACAACCTCCCCATTATTAACCAACTAATCTATTAAAATTAGAAACAGTACCTTTAATTATATATTCCAATATTTATATGAAATGTCAGTATTCTTTTACTATTTGTTAATAGGGGGAAGTTTTCTGCTTTATAACATAGTTAAAAAATAAAAAGCCCCGTTCCAATACTGGAACGAGACTTTAGATTCTCCTATAACAATTACTCAACCGTTACTGATTTAGCAAGGTTACGCGGTTTGTCTACGTCGCAATCGCGGTGTAGGGCTGCGTAGTATGAAAGTAATTGTAATGGAATGACAGAGATAAGTGGTGTTAATAAATCATTTACTTCTGGAATCACGAAGCTGTCCTCGTCACGGTTTAGACCCTTCATCGAAATGATGCATGGGTTCGCACCGCGGGCAACAACTTCTTTTACATTTCCACGAATACTTAGGTTAACACTTTCTTGCGTTGCAAGAGCGATTACTGGTGTACCTTCTTCAATTAAAGCGATGGTACCGTGCTTTAATTCACCGCCAGCAAAGCCTTCTGCCTGAATATAAGAGATCTCTTTCAGCTTTAAGGCACCTTCTAAACCAACATAGAAGTCAATTCCACGGCCGATGAAGAAGCAATTGCGTGTAACGGATAAAAATTCTCTTGCGATCTGTTCGATGATTTCTTTTGAATCACAAAGAACTTCCATCGCGTTCGCCACAATACCTAGCTCTTTTACAAGATCAAAATCAACACTTAGGTTACGGCTCTTCGCTGCCACTTCCGCTAAAATAACAAGAACAGCTAATTGTGCAGTGTAAGCCTTTGTAGAAGCAACAGCAATTTCAGGACCCGCATGTAATAAAAGCGTATAGTCTGCTTCACGAGAAAGCGTAGAACCGGGAACGTTTGTAATTGTTAAGGCTGGGTGACCCATTTCTTTCACATTAACAAGAACGGCACGGCTGTCCGCAGTTTCTCCACTTTGTGAAATGAAAATAAATAACGGCTTTTCAGAAAGCAACGGCATGTTATAGCCGAATTCACTTGAAATATGAACCTCAACTGGAATCTTTGCCATTTTCTCAATAAATTGCTTTCCAACTAGACCTGCGTGATAAGAAGTACCAGCAGCAATAATGTAGATCCGGTCAGCTGCATTGACCGCATCGATGATTTTACGATCAATCGTTAATTCACCTTGCTCGTTTTGGTACATTTGGATGATTCGACGCATCACTAGCGGCTGCTCATCAATTTCTTTTAACATATAGTGTGGGTACGTACCCTTTTCAATATCACTTGCGTCAAGTTCTGCTTTGTATGGAGCACGGTTGATGATTTCACCACTAAGATTTTGAATGGTCACTTCATCTTTTGTGACAATAACAATTTCTTTGTCCATTAATTCTACGTACTGATCAGTTACTTGAAGCATAGCCATGGCGTCACTTGCTACTACATTAAAGCCATTTCCAAGACCGACAAGAAGCGGACTTTTGTTTTTCGCAACATAGATGGTATCATTGTCCTCAGCATCTAAAAGCGCAAGCGCATAAGAACCGTGTAACAATGTTAGTGTTTTACGGAAAGCTTCTAAAACGTCTAAGCCTTCGTTAACAAAAAGTTCAATCATCTGAACGATAACTTCTGTGTCTGTTTCACTAACAAATGTTACGTCTGTTAGGTATTCGTTCTTTAACAGGTCATAGTTCTCAATAACACCATTATGAACCAAGGTAAAACGGCTAGATGCACTTTGGTGCGGGTGAGAGTTCACTTTGCTTGGAACACCGTGTGTTGCCCAGCGAGTATGACCAATCCCGATGTTAGCCGAAACGTCCTGGTCTACAATGTTACGTAAATCAGCAATGCGGCCCTTTTCCTTAAACACATGAATGCCATTTGCGTTCTTAACAGCAATACCTGCTGAGTCGTATCCTCTATATTCAAGTTTTTCTAACCCTTTTAATAAAATTTCTTTCGAGTCGTTATTTCCAATATATCCAACAATTCCACACATTTTCTATTTCCTCCCTGATACAGGGGGCAAGGCTCTTTGGAGGCGTACTTGCCCCCTTATCTCTGTTTTTTAGGTATCTGTCTATACCGTTTTAAACATTACAATTAGTATGCGCATATTCTTCTCTTTGTGCACAGAGTTGCCCCTATGTTTTAAAGAAGAAATTTTTCGGTTGTGCGTTTCAACCGGGAGGTATCCGCCGATCATTCGATAAACCTCCTCCTCGTCAACTAATCTATCCACTGAAGATTAGTTCAGGCGCTTTTATGTTCGTACCTAACACCTATCCACCTTTCTATATTAGAATGGTCCACATGCTTTAAAAAACAAAGCATGTTAATACTACTATGATTGGCAGAGTCCGTCAACTAATAACCTAAAATTATAAATATTTTCCACATTTAACCGATAATACATAATAAAGTATGCATCGGAGATTCTTCCCGTTCCTTTAAATTGGAAAAGCTCCAGCTTTTATGCTGGAGCATCGTTCCGAATTATTCTTTTAATTCCATTTCTTCTTTAACAACGGCAACAATACGATCGACATAGGCATCGCAAAGTTCCTGTGTCGGAGCCTCAGCCATCACTCGAACTAGCGGCTCTGTTCCTGATGGACGAACAAGGATTCTTCCGTCCCCAGCCATTTCTGCCTCTACCTGATCTATAACTTCCTTCACTCTCACATTATCTGTTACATGGTGCTTATCCGTCACACGCACATTCACGAGCTTTTGAGGGAATTTTTTCATTTCGCCCGCAAGCTCAGATAATGGCTTTTGTGTCGCCTTCATAATGTTTACTAATTGTAATCCTGTTAATAGACCGTCACCTGTTGTGTTGTAATCCAAGAAAATAATATGTCCGGATTGTTCTCCACCTAGATTAAATCCATTTTTCTTCATTTCTTCTACCACGTAGCGGTCACCAACAGCAGTCGGTACACTGTTAATTCCATGGCTTTCTAATGCCTTATAAAAACCAAGGTTACTCATGACTGTAGACACAATCGTTCCATGCTTTAAGCGTCCATGTTCCTTCATATACTTTCCACAGATATAGAGAATTTGGTCGCCATCGACAATATTTCCTTTTTCATCAATCGCAATTAAACGGTCGCCATCCCCATCAAACGATAATCCAACATCTGCACCTTTTTCTTTTACTAAAGCAGCAAGTGCTTCAGGGTGGGTAGAGCCAACACCTGCATTGATATTTAGCCCATTAGGAGAAGCTCCCATCGTTGATAGATCGGCATCTAAATCGGCAAATAGGTGAGAGGCTAATGATGAAGTTGCTCCGTGTGCACAGTCTAATGCAATATGAATGCCGGAGAAATCTTCGTCCACACTATTCTTTAAGTATTGTAGATACTTTTGTCCACCTTCAAAATAATCCATGACTTGTCCAAGATCTCCACCCGTTGGACGTGGCAGTTGATCTCCAGGTAAGTCCATTAACTCTTCAATTTCATTTTCCTGCTCATCCGAAAGTTTAAAACCGTCTGGACCGAAAAATTTAATTCCGTTATCCGCTACAGGGTTATGTGAGGCAGAAATCATTACCCCCGCCTGAGCTCCTAATGCTTTTGTTAAATAAGATACACCTGGTGTAGAAATGACACCTAAACGCATAACCTCAGCACCAGTAGACAATAATCCTGCTACGAGGGCACCTTCAAGCATATGACCAGATATACGTGTATCACGCCCAATTAGTACCTTTGGACGATCTTTATCCTTCGTTAAAACATAACCGCCAAATCGGCCTAATTTAAAGGCTAATTCAGGTGTTAATTCACTATTTGCTACTCCACGTACCCCATCGGTACCAAAATATTTTCCCATTTCAAAAATCGCTCCTTCAATATATAGGCTGGATCTTATGCATTGTTATTTGTAATTTTGATTTTCGCCTTTGCTTTATCCGGTTTCCAGTTGAGCTCTTTAGGGCCTTCTATACGGATATTCACATCATAATCCCCTTCAGAAAGGCTGGAGAGGTCAACATACACGGAAAAATCCTCAGGCTTTAACCCATTTACAGCAGCACTAGGACCAGTAACCAATAAACTGATCATCTGATTTACTGGGTCGTTAATCTCCGCATTATAATTTTCGGATAATCCTCGAATTTTTAAAGGGATTCCCGAAACTGTTTTTTCTTCCATCTTTTTGACGACAACTGTTGCCTTTACCATCTGCGGTGTAACCTTCGTAATTCCATTCGAAATTATGACAGGTAAGTCGAGCGTGGTATTCTCTGTAATTTTGCTAACGTCCACTTCTACACGTACACTTTCGGTATCCTTTAGAATATCCTCCGGACCGATAATGGTCGCCTCTTTTACATCTAAATCAATGGATTCTATTGTCACTCCCGTTGGCGGTGTTCCCTTCTTTTGCACCGTAATCGGGACCGTCTTACTATTATCTTTAATTGGAATGGTGACTTTTACTGTACCTGGCTCCACCGTAACATCCAACTTATTTAAATCCTTATCTAAAACTTGAACCGTGGCTTCTTTCGTAACGGTTTCCTTCCATTTCTCTTTTGCCTCTAAAGTCGCTTTTACATAAGTAATTCGATCAATGGCACTCTTCGCACCTGTGATTTTCACTTTATTTGGTTCTACAATAGGTTGTCCGGCAGAATATCCATCCTCAATTTGTCCCTTGTTAAATTCTGCTTCGACCTTAAATTCCTTGGTGATTTTTTCTTGCACAGACACTGTTACCGTATCTGGTTTCAAGGTTGCCTTTAGTTTATCCGAAAGGTCTTTTACCTCTAGTTTCACTTTTTGTTTTCCAATTTTCGCATTCGTTAAATCCACGAATACTTCAAAATTTCTTAAAGTATTGGCAGACTGAACATGTGTCATTGGACCTTTTAGGGTAATATCCACTGTCTCTGGGATACCAGATACCACTAGATTTTCCGTATCATAATACACTTTTACAGGAAAATCCTTAATGGTAACTGACGATTGCTTTCCTGGTACATTGACATCACCTGAGTTTGGTATGGAGGAGTACAATAGAACAGCCAATAATAACGCAAGAATTTTTATAAACCATGGGTTATCCATCAATTTATCCATTATTCTTCCCCCTCCAGTTCCAACGAGCGGAAGAAACTTGTTTTGCTTTATTATGAATGATTAATTCACTCGTAAGTAATTCTTTTAATCCATCTGCTTTTAAATCACGATGTAGTTCTCCATTCCTGGTAAGAGAGATACTTCCCGTCTCTTCCGAAACAACGACGGTTATACTATCCGTAACTTCACTAATTCCTAGTGCCGCCCGATGCCTTGTGCCTAGCTCCTTTGAAATAAATGGACTCTCAGACAAAGGAAGATAGCAGGCAGCCGCTGCAACAGTATTCTTTTGAATAATCACAGCCCCATCATGGAGGGGGGTGTTTGGAATAAAAATATTAATGAGCAATTCCGAAGAAATTGTGGAATTTAAAGGAATACCTGTTTCTATGTAATCACCCATACCCGTTTCTTTCTCAATCGATATCAAAGCACCAATACGGCGTTTCGCCATATAGTCTGTGGCTTTAATAATTGCTTCAACTGTTTTTTCTTGATCATCATCATCTGAGTTACTGCTTCTTGAAAAGAAGCGCCCTCTCCCTAATTGCTCAAGTGCTCTTCTGAGTTCAGGCTGAAAGATAATGATTATAGCAAGAAATCCCCAATTTATGGCCTGTTGCATCATCCAGCTTAATGTGACTAAGCCAAGGTACTCACTGACAACTCTGACTAGAAGGATAACCAATATCCCTTTTAATAACTGAACGGCTTTTGTTCCTTTTATCACATTAATCAGTTTATAAATGACATACCATACGAGGACAATATCAACAATACTAGCTAAATACTTCCATACAGTGAAATCAGCAAACTGCATTGTTTTTCCTCCGTAATTTTATAAAGACCTTATTCATCACAACTTAATTATTATACCATAAATTCAACATACACTTATTATATGTATATCTTTATACGATAACTCCCTTCAACCATGGACTTCACGGATATTTCAAGTAAAATCTTCTTAGTTAAAAAAACAAATCACTCATGCATCGAGTGATTTGTTTTTATTCGGTTTCAGGTTGCTCAAAAAGTTGGACAGCATCTTGTCCTGCCTTTTTCATATGATACCATATCCAGTCAAAGACCTCATTAACCTCTTCAATTTGTCCGGTTACATGTCCCGCTGAAGCTAGGTACTTCTCTCCATGGATAACAGTAACGTTCCCTTGAACTTCGCCTTCTATTTTAAGTTTACCGTTACGAACCACCACATCGCCCTTTACTACTTCTCCTTCAGGAACGATGACGGTATTATTTTTCACCACTAAGTTCTTTTGCTTGGTTACGGCAAATTCCTTGTCCTGATTCCAAGTGGAAAATAAGCTTCCTAACATTAAAACAACGAATACGGATGCTGCAGCAAGGATAGGATGATTTTTCAACCACCGTTGCATTCCTATCTTTTTCTTTTCTTTAGGAAGACGAGCTAACACATTTGCTGTAAAATCGTCCGGAGCTTGCATATGAGAAATGCTTTGTACAAAAGCAATTGTCCTTTTCAGTTCATTAAAAATAGCATCACATTCTGAGCAGCTTTTGAGATGCTCTCGTAGTTCTTGTTCTTTTGCTGGTTCTATTTCTTCATCTAAATATTCATGCATTAGTTCAATGATATGTTCTGGACACATTTAACGTTTCACCTCTTATCACACATATCTTAATTGTTGTCTTAACGCTTCTCGTCCTCGGTGAATTCTTGTTTTAACTGTTCCAAGCGGCAAATCAAGAATTTCACTAATTTCATTTAATGACAGCTCTTCAATGTATTTTAGTACAATAGCAGATCGATATTTTTCAGGTAGTTTTAAGATTTCCTGTTGAACGGTCTCATGCAGCTCCAAACTTTCGACCTCATTTTCAGGCAGCGGAGTATTAGATGGGACCTGTGCATACATAGTCAATCCTTCTGTTCCTGCCACTTCCGCATCTAAATAATAATCAGGTTTCTTTTTCCTCATGCGGTCAATACATAAATTAGTGGCTATCCGAAACAACCAGGTAGAGAACTTTAAATCTTGATTAAACGATTTAATATTTACATATGCTCGGATAAAAGCTTCCTGTGCCACGTCTTCCGCTTCATGTCGGTTCCCCAGCATTCTAAAACAAAGCTGGTAGACACTATTTTTATATATCTCGACGATTTCACCAAAGGCATCCTGGTCGCCTTTAATGACTTGTTTTATTCTTTTTTTAATTATAGCTTCCATTAAATTACCTCAGCTCCAATGCTGCTATACGATAATACGAATCGCTAGCAAAAAAGTTTCGTTTTAAAACGAAATAACTTTCAATACCTATAATATTAACAAAAATTTACTATTACTGTTAAGGAAATAGTTTAAAGTTTTTTTCCTGGGGTAAAAAGATAATAACAATTTAAAAGAAATGAAAAGAGGTCATGTGCAAAGTGGGTCTTCAACGTCCTAAGTTAATGAAGGAGATAGAAATATGCCGAGATGAAATGGTACGACTTGCATCTGAGACTTCTTTGTTACATCCCCATGTCATTGCAGTAAGTAAAAAGCTTGATGTGTTGCTTTATCAGTATCATACTTTGGATACCTAAATAAAAAAGCAGCTGTGATCAGCTGCTTTCTTATTTATAAAAGTTTTTCACCAAATAATGAACCCATTAACTCAACTGCGCATACCGCAGTTTTATTTTTTTCATCTAGAATTGGGTTCACTTCTACAAATTCTACAGAAGTAATAATTTTAGCCTCTTCTAGCATTTCCATAGCAAGATGACTTTCTCGGTAGCTAATTCCACCCATAACTGGTGTACCTACCCCTGGCGCATCGCTAGGATCTAGGCCATCTAAATCTAGTGATAAGTGAACGCCATCTGTTTTTTCCTTAAGATAGGCAATCGTATCTTCCATTACTTTCGTCATACCTAAGCGGTCAATTTCATGCATAGTATAGACTTTTATACCTTTTTCCTTTATTAATTCTTTTTCGCCGTCATCAAGTGCCCTTGCTCCAATGATGACAACATTCTCAGGCTTTACTTTTGGAGAGTAGTTTAGGATTTGGGTTAATAAAGAGTGACCCCATCCAAGGCTGACTGCTAAAGGCATCCCATGGATGTTTCCTGTAGGGCTTGTCTCCGCTGTATTCAAATCACCATGCGCATCATACCAGATGACACCAAGGTTTTTGTAATGTTTGGAAACGCCAGCTAATGTACCAATTGCAATGCTATGGTCTCCACCCAATACAAGTGGAAATGCCCCTGATTGAATGACTTCGTCTACTTTTTCAGCTAGCAGCGTACTTTTTTCTGCCACTAGGTCTAGATTTCGTAAGTTTGATTCTTTATCTACGACAACCTCAGGTCTTCCAACTGGGATATCACCTAAATCGTGAATTTCGTCAAACAGCGGTTTTAACCGTTCGTAGATTCCTGCATAGCGGATGGCACTAGGTCCCATATCCACTCCACGCCGCATTTGGCCTAAGTCCATAGGCATTCCAATAATAGATAGTTTCTTAGTCAATGCAATTCCTCCCTAACCCTTTATCAATACTATTTTAACCGCTTTCATCCATATGACTCAACTCGACAAAATTTTGTATATATATGCGGTGGGGAGGTGTGGGTTTGGGAATAGGGTACTCTATTCGACTGTGCTGGTTCTGATATCGATGAGATGAAGCTCTTACGTGAGGCTGTGGACGGTTTTTTACTTAAAAATCATGATTACTGGCTCATAGGACCTCTCTATGCGACCTTTTTTTCTTAAAAGTCATGATCAAGGGCTCATAGCATCCCTCTACGCGACCTTTTTTACTTAAAAGTCATGTTCAAGGGCTCATAGCACCTCTCTACGCGACCTATTTTTCTTAATATTCTTGATTACGAGCTCATAGAACCTCTCTATGCGACCTTTTTCTCTTATTAATCCTGATTACGGGCTCATAGGACCTCCCTATGCGACATTTTTTCCTTAATAATCATGATTATTGGTTCATAGGACCTCTCTATGCGACCTTTTTTTCTTATAATCCTGATTACGGGCTCATAGAACCTCTCTATGCGACCTTTTTCTCTTATTAATCCTGATTACGGGCTCATAGGACCTCCCTATGCGACCCTTTTTCCTTAATAATCTTGATTACGGGCTCATAGAACCTCTCTATGCGACCTTTTTCTCTTATAATCCTGATTACGGGCCAATAGGACCTCCTAAGCGACCTTTCTATTATTATAAGCTAGAATTCAAGCTCATAAAAAAAGCCTTAAATCATCGTCTGATTTAAGGCAAATTATGTAGTGTGATGGTGGAGCCTAGCGGGATCGAACCGCTGACCTCCTGCGTGCAAAGCAGGCGCTCTCCCAGCTGAGCTAAGGCCCCAACTATGGAGCGGGAGACGGGATTCGAACCCGCGACCCCCACCTTGGCAAGGTGGTGTTCTACCACTGAACTACTTCCGCATATTCGAAGATAAAACCCGAGGATATATATCCCAGGGTTTTATCTTAAATTGATGAGCCATGAAGGACTCGAACCTTCGACCCTCTGATTAAAAGTCAGATGCTCTACCAACTGAGCTAATGGCTCTTGGCTGGGCTAGCTGGATTTGAACCAACGCATGTCGCAGTCAAAGTGCGATGCCTTACCGCTTGGCTATAGCCCAATATTGAATGTTAATTCTAGTTTGTCCAATTTTTTTAAAAATATAAATGGTGGAGGGGGACGGATTCGAACCGCCGAACCCGGAGGGAGCGGATTTACAGTCCGCCGCGTTTAGCCACTTCGCTACCCCTCCATATTTATTTTTAAAAAGATGGTGCCGGCGAGAGGACTTGAACCCCCAACCTACTGATTACAAGTCAGTTGCTCTACCAATTGAGCTACCCCGGCGTAAGTTTAGTAAAAATATTAGATTGTACACGCTGTCCTTATTTTCGTCATCCTGACCTCAGAAAGCCTATTCAAGCTGCAGCTCGGTCAGTATGCTGAAGATTATTCAGGAAGCTTATTCGGTCGTGCTCTACCAATTGAGCTACCCCGGCAAGTAGTTTAAAATTATAATGGTGGAGGATGACGGGATCGAACCGCCGACCCTCTGCTTGTAAGGCAGATGCTCTCCCAGCTGAGCTAATCCTCCAAAATGGTGACCCCTACGGGATTCGAACCCGTGTTACCGCCGTGAAAGGGCGGTGTCTTAACCGCTTGACCAAGGGGCCGATATTCATAAAAATAGGTAAGCTTCCAAGCGGGCTCGAACCGCTGACCTCTTCCTTACCATGGAAGTGCTCTACCTACTGAGCTATGGAAGCATAGCTGAATTTTCTTGATGACATAAAAATGGCTCCGCAGGTAGGACTCGAACCTACGACCGATCGGTTAACAGCCGATAGCTCTACCACTGAGCTACTGCGGAACAATAAGATAACAGCCTGGCAACGTCCTACTCTCACAGGGACTTTCGTCCCAACTACCATCGGCGCTGAGAAGCTTAACTTCCGTGTTCGGTATGGGAACGGGTGTGACCTTCTCGCCATAATTACCAGACTATTATTTGACACTATTTATTATAATGTCTTTTTTGATTTTTTCAAGAGGAAAATTAATTTTTTCATTCCCTCAAAACTAGATAATGCAGAAGAAGTGTTTGTAAACTACGAGTTCGCTTTAAAACTTGGTTAAGTCCTCGAACGATTAGTATCAGTCAGCTCCACATGTTACCACGCTTCCACCTCTGACCTATCAACCTGATCATCTTTCAGGGTTCTTACTAGCTTGACGCTATGGGAAATCTCATCTTGAGGGGGGCTTCATGCTTAGATGCTTTCAGCACTTATCCCGTCCGCACATAGCTACCCAGCGATGCCTTTGGCAAGACAACTGGTACACCAGCGGTGCGTCCATCCCGGTCCTCTCGTACTAAGGACAGCTCCTCTCAAATTTCCTGCGCCCACGACGGATAGGGACCGAACTGTCTCACGACGTTCTGAACCCAGCTCGCGTACCGCTTTAATGGGCGAACAGCCCAACCCTTGGGACCGACTACAGCCCCAGGATGCGATGAGCCGACATCGAGGTGCCAAACCTCCCCGTCGATGTGGACTCTTGGGGGAGATAAGCCTGTTATCCCCGGGGTAGCTTTTATCCGTTGAGCGATGGCCCTTCCATGCGGAACCACCGGATCACTAAGCCCGACTTTCGTCCCTGCTCGACTTGTAGGTCTCGCAGTCAAGCTCCCTTGTGCCTTTACACTCTACGAATGATTTCCAACCATTCTGAGGGAACCTTTGGGCGCCTCCGTTACTCTTTAGGAGGCGACCGCCCCAGTCAAACTGCCCACCTGACACTGTCTCCCACCCCGATAAGGGGTGCGGGTTAGAATTTCAATACAGCCAGGGTAGTATCCCACCGACGCCTCCACCGAAGCTAGCGCTCCGGCTTCTCAGGCTCCTACCTATCCTGTACAAGCTGTACCAAAATTCAATATCAGGCTACAGTAAAGCTCCACGGGGTCTTTCCGTCCTGTCGCGGGTAACCTGCATCTTCACAGGTACTATAATTTCACCGAGTCTCTCGTTGAGACAGTGCCCAGATCGTTACGCCTTTCGTGCGGGTCGGAACTTACCCGACAAGGAATTTCGCTACCTTAGGACCGTTATAGTTACGGCCGCCGTTTACTGGGGCTTCGATTCAGAGCTTCGCTTGCGCTAACCCCTCCTCTTAACCTTCCAGCACCGGGCAGGCGTCAGCCCCTATACTTCGCCTTGCGGCTTCGCAGAGACCTGTGTTTTTGCTAAACAGTCGCCTGGGCCTATTCACTGCGGCTCTTCGAGGCTATTCACCTCAAAAAGCACCCCTTCTCCCGAAGTTACGGGGTCATTTTGCCGAGTTCCTTAACGAGAGTTCTCTCGCTCACCTTAGGATTCTCTCCTCGCCTACCTGTGTCGGTTTGCGGTACGGGCACCTTTTATCTCGCTAGAGGCTTTTCTTGGCAGTGTGGAATCAGGAACTTCGGTACTAAATTTCCCTCGCTATCACAGCTCAGCCTTCACGGAAAGCGGATTTTCCTACTTTCCAGCCTAACTGCTTAGACGCGCATATCCAACAGCGCGCTTACCCTATCCTCCTGCGTCCCCCCATCACTCAAACGATAAAGAGGTGGTACAGGAATATCAACCTGTTGTCCATCGCCTACGCCTTTCGGCCTCGGCTTAGGTCCCGACTAACCCTGAGCGGACGAGCCTTCCTCAGGAAACCTTAGGCATACGGTGGATGAGATTCTCACTCATCTTTCGCTACTCATACCGGCATTCTCACTTCTAAGCGCTCCACCAGTCCTTACGGTCTAGCTTCAACGCCCTTAGAACGCTCTCCTACCACTGACATCTAAGATGTCAATCCACAGCTTCGGTGTTACGTTTAGCCCCGGTACATTTTCGGCGCAGAGTCACTCGACCAGTGAGCTATTACGCACTCTTTAAATGGTGGCTGCTTCTAAGCCAACATCCTGGTTGTCTAAGCAACTCCACATCCTTTTCCACTTAACGTAAACTTTGGGACCTTAGCTGGTGGTCTGGGCTGTTTCCCTTTTGACTACGGATCTTATCACTCGCAGTCTGACTCCCACGGATAAGTCTTTGGCATTCGGAGTTTGTCTGAATTCGGTAACCCGATGAGGGCCCCTAGTCCAAACAGTGCTCTACCTCCAAGACTCTAACTACGTGAGGCTAGCCCTAAAGCTATTTCGGAGAGAACCAGCTATCTCCAAGTTCGATTGGAATTTCTCCGCTACCCACACCTCATCCCCGCACTTTTCAACGTGCGTGGGTTCGGGCCTCCATCCAGTGTTACCTGGACTTCACCCTGGACATGGGTAGATCACCTGGTTTCGGGTCTACGACCACATACTCAAACGCCCTATTCAGACTCGCTTTCGCTGCGGCTCCGTCTCTTCAACTTAACCTTGCATGGGATCGTAACTCGCCGGTTCATTCTACAAAAGGCACGCTATCACCCATTAACGGGCTCTAACTACTTGTAGGCACACGGTTTCAGGAACTATTTCACTCCCCTTCCGGGGTGCTTTTCACCTTTCCCTCACGGTACTGGTTCACTATCGGTCACTAGGGAGTATTTAGCCTTGGGAGATGGTCCTCCCTGCTTCCGACCGGATTTCACGTGTCCGGCCGTACTCAGGATCCACTCAGGAGGGAACGAAGTTTCGACTACAGGGTTTTTACCTTCTCTGACGGGCCTTTCCAGGCCGCTTCATCTACCCCGTTCCTTTGTAACTCCATGTTGAGTGTCCTACAACCCCAAGAGGCAAGCCTCTTGGTTTGGGCTATGTCCCGTTTCGCTCGCCGCTACTCAGGGAATCGCGTTTGCTTTCTCTTCCTCCGGGTACTTAGATGTTTCAGTTCCCCGGGTATGCCTTCAATACCCTATGTATTCAGGTAAAGATACTGTTCCATTACGAACAGTGGGTTCCCCCATTCGGAAATCTCCGGATCAAAGCTTACTTACAGCTCCCCGAAGCATATCGGTGTTAGTCCCGTCCTTCATCGGCTCCTAGTGCCAAGGCATTCACCGTGCGCCCTTTCTAACTTAACCTAAAAGGTTTATTTCTCTAAATTAATAGAGAGAAAACTAAAATGGCGATTACTCGATGTGTTACTTGACTTCTTCATTACGATTATCTAGTTTTCAAAGAACGATTAAAAAAAGCTTTGAGAGATTGCACTCTCAAAACTAAACAAACAAGAAACAATCAAACAAACATGTTTTGTCTGGCTCATAGGTCCAGCTTATATCCTTAGAAAGGAGGTGATCCAGCCGCACCTTCCGATACGGCTACCTTGTTACGACTTCACCCCAATCATCTGTCCCACCTTAGGCGGCTGGCTCCTTACGGTTACCCCACCGACTTCGGGTGTTACAAACTCTCGTGGTGTGACGGGCGGTGTGTACAAGGCCCGGGAACGTATTCACCGCGGCATGCTGATCCGCGATTACTAGCGATTCCGGCTTCATGTAGGCGAGTTGCAGCCTACAATCCGAACTGAGAATGGTTTTATGGGATTGGCTAAACCTCGCGGTCTTGCAGCCCTTTGTACCATCCATTGTAGCACGTGTGTAGCCCAGGTCATAAGGGGCATGATGATTTGACGTCATCCCCACCTTCCTCCGGTTTGTCACCGGCAGTCACCTTAGAGTGCCCAACTGAATGCTGGCAACTAAGATCAAGGGTTGCGCTCGTTGCGGGACTTAACCCAACATCTCACGACACGAGCTGACGACAACCATGCACCACCTGTCACTCTGTCCCCCGAAGGGGAACGTCCTATCTCTAGGAGTGTCAGAGGATGTCAAGACCTGGTAAGGTTCTTCGCGTTGCTTCGAATTAAACCACATGCTCCACCGCTTGTGCGGGCCCCCGTCAATTCCTTTGAGTTTCAGCCTTGCGGCCGTACTCCCCAGGCGGAGTGCTTAATGCGTTAGCTGCAGCACTAAGGGGCGGAAACCCCCTAACACTTAGCACTCATCGTTTACGGCGTGGACTACCAGGGTATCTAATCCTGTTTGCTCCCCACGCTTTCGCGCCTCAGCGTCAGTTACAGACCAGAAAGCCGCCTTCGCCACTGGTGTTCCTCCACATCTCTACGCATTTCACCGCTACACGTGGAATTCCGCTTTCCTCTTCTGTACTCAAGTCCCCCAGTTTCCAATGACCCTCCACGGTTGAGCCGTGGGCTTTCACATCAGACTTAAAGGACCGCCTGCGCGCGCTTTACGCCCAATAATTCCGGACAACGCTTGCCACCTACGTATTACCGCGGCTGCTGGCACGTAGTTAGCCGTGGCTTTCTGGTTAGGTACCGTCAAGGTACCGGCAGTTACTCCGATACTTGTTCTTCCCTAACAACAGAGCTTTACGACCCGAAGGCCTTCATCGCTCACGCGGCGTTGCTCCATCAGACTTTCGTCCATTGTGGAAGATTCCCTACTGCTGCCTCCCGTAGGAGTCTGGGCCGTGTCTCAGTCCCAGTGTGGCCGATCACCCTCTCAGGTCGGCTACGCATCGTCGCCTTGGTGAGCCGTTACCTCACCAACTAGCTAATGCGCCGCGGGCCCATCTGTAAGTGACAGCCGAAACCGTCTTTCAGCTTTTCCTCATGAGAGGAAAAGGATTATCCGGTATTAGCTCCGGTTTCCCGAAGTTATCCCAGTCTTACAGGCAGGTTGCCCACGTGTTACTCACCCGTCCGCCGCTAACCAACAGGAGCAAGCTCCTATTGGTTCGCTCGACTTGCATGTATTAGGCACGCCGCCAGCGTTCGTCCTGAGCCAGGATCAAACTCTCCAAGAAAGTTGATTAGCTCATTTTGTTACGTTGGCTTCGTTTCATTAAAGAAACGAAAAATTTTTTGTTTGTTTAGTTTTCAAAGAGCAAATAACTCATTCGCTCAAAAGCGACTTTATTAATATATCATCTGCACAACATCATGTCAACAACTTTTTAAATTCCATTAAGTTGTTTATGTCAGCAGCGACGTTTATTAATATACCAAGGCCGCATATAATTGTCAACGGTATTTATAAAAAATCTTATCCTTTTTTTCTATCTCTCTTTCCTCTCCTCATATACTTCAAACATTCATGTGGTGAGGCCACTCTTCTAAACAAGGTAAATAATACTTTATATCTCTCTTCCATTGCTCTTTTTACAATATGATCAATTCGCTCATCTCTTAAATCAAATAGAATTTCATCCATTTCTCTTTTAATAAGGTATTCCATTTCTTTTACTTCTTTTTCATTGATCAGAAGTCCAAACATTGAATAACCTCCAGCAAATAATCTAGTTATAGTAGTCTTTTCCAATTTATGTGATTTTATAAACGAATTTTTAATCATATTTTCAAAAAAACAAGCATAGGTTGAGACAAGGATGGTATTGGACGAGGTGGGAAGGATGAATTTCTTTTTTGTATTGAATGGGAAGTCTTTAAAAAATGTATCATTGGTATTAATCGCAGCTTTTTTTACTGCATGGTTTCTGTATATGGAAAACCATGCGCAAATTCCTGTTTTTTCAACGAAAGATGGCCCAAAAGCGGTCTATCGAGGGGAAAGAGATTTAGCTTTAACCTTTAATATCGGCTGGGGGGATGAAAAGGCAGAGCCCATTTTAGACACACTAAAGAAAGAAAATGTGAAATCAGCCACCTTTTTCTTAGCAGGTTCTTGGGCAGAAAGACACCCCGACCTAGTTAGTCGTATTGTGAAAGAAGGATATGAAATTGGGATTCTTGGATACAATTATGAAGAGTATACCGAATTAGAGGATGTGAAGATTGCTAAGGATATATCTAAAGCACAAGAAGTCTTCACAAAATTAAATGTAAAAAGCATCAAACTGTTGCGTGCACCGACTGGACACTTTGATGAACGTACCTTAAAAATCGCCAAGAGATATGGCTACACAGTCGTCCACTGGAGTGTTGATTCAAAGGATTGGCAAAATCCAGGTGTATCAACTATCGTCGAGAATACAAAAAAAGCGCAGAAGGGGGATATCATTCTTCTTCATGCATCAGATTCCGCCAAACAAACGGCGAAAGCACTGCCGCTCATTTTAGCGGATATTCGCCAAAAAGGATTAAAGTTTGTTTCCGTAACAGAAATGATTGCAAACGGTGAAGCCCGCTCAAAAGAAATAAGGTAAAAATTTTTACAGAAAAAACCGCCCATTTAATTGGACGGTTTTATTTTTTTATTTTTCACATTAGGACTAGCTGTTTTTGCACGATTTTGACGTTCTTGTGCAGATTGTGTATTTAATTTATGAAGAATTAATAGCTGATACGCATTACATGCCATTAAAGCAAACATCATGAGATAGAGCCAGCTTCTTTCGTTTACCCGAAGAACAGGAACCCACTCAACTAGGGTAACGACAATCATAAAGAAAAGAGCAGGAATAAATGCCTCCCGACTGGTCTGTTTAGTTTTATACCAAGCAACGATTAGACCCACCACTAATAGAATGAGGGCAGGGCCAAAATAAGGTAAGACTGAATCCCCTTGTTTAGCAAAATTATCGTATCGTAGGTAGATTAAATCAAATAGAGCAAAAAGAATAAGAACCATTTGAACCGCATTCCAGAGAGATGCAGATTTAAAGATCCCTAAACCAAAACGATGAACCGTTAAATAAGCAAAAAAGCCCATTTGACTTATAACACTAAAAAGAAAGCCCATAACAATTAACCAAATTAAGGTTGATAAAATATCAATGATTCTAAGTTCAACAAAATAAGGCTGAAATTCATTCCAGCGAACAATAAAACCCACAATAGCCGTTGTGATCCCGCCTATTAATAATGTGGTCATAAAAAGTCTTACCCAATTACGGCTCGTCACACTATAAACCTCCATATTACAAAAATGAATACCATACTGATTGTACCAAGCTAAATTTGAAAAATCTATAATTTCATTTACATACGAATAATCTCTTCCCTTTTACTTCATTCTAAAATTAAGGATTCTTATGTGAAAGGAGCTTGAATTATGAAAACAAAAAGTATGTTGCTCCTCCTACCTATCATGTTGTTCCTAACAAGCTGTTCTTCTGGTGAATCAAGTAGCGGAGGGCAAATTGATTACGAACAAACGAAAAAAATGGTTGTCGATATTTTAAAGACAGATGATGGTAAGAAAGCAATTCAAGATGTAATGGCTGACGATAAAATGAAAGAAAAGTTGGTTATGGACCAAAAAGTGGTCTCTGACACCATTGAACAAACACTTACCTCGGATAAAGCAACAGACTTTTGGAAAAAAACCTTCAGTGACCCTAAATTCGCTAAAGGTGTAGCCAAGAATATGAGAAGTGAAAATGAAAAGCTTCTTAAGGAATTAATGAATGACCCGGAATATCGCGGCATGATGATTCAAGTCTTCAAAGAGCCAGAAATTCAAAAGGAAATGGCAGACGCATTGAAAAGCAAAGAATACCGAGCACACCTTCAGTCAGTCATTTCAGAGACGATAGAAAGTCCGCTGTTTAAAGCTAAAATGCAAGAGCTACTCTTAAAAGCAGCAGAAGAAACACAAGGAAAATCGAGCTCAAAGCAAGGAGGAGACCAATCTAGTGGCGAACAAAGCTCTGGGGGCGGTCAAAGCGGAACTGGCGGTGGGCAATAAAGAGTAACAACCAAAATAAAAGCCTCTTCGTCATCGAAGAGGCTTTTTTTATTATTTTTTGAGCAAGCTCGTTACTTTTTCAGCAATTTCCAAATAAATCTTACCGATTTGGTGATCTTCTTGGTAGACGGATGGAGCAAAATCCGCATCATTCCAGTCCGGCTGATTCAGAGGTAATCGTCCAAGAACTTCCGTATTTAACTCCTCGGCTAATTTGTCACCGCCGCCTTGCCCAAACACATATTCTTTTTCACCTGTTAGCTTACTTTCGAAGTAAGCCATATTTTCAATTACACCCAGCACCTCGTGTTCAGTTCGGATCGCCATCGCTCCAGCACGTGCAGCTACAAAGGCCGCTGTTGGATGTGGAGTCGTGACGATAATTTCTTTACAAGCAGGCAGCATTGTGTGTACATCTAATGCAACATCTCCTGTACCTGGTGGTAAATCTAGCAGTAAATAATCAATTTCTCCCCATTCCACTTCATTAAAGAAGCTATTCAGCATTTTTCCTAACATAGGACCACGCCAGATAATTGGGGCATTATCTTCCACAAAGAATCCCATTGAAATGACTTGAACACCAAGGCGTTCTACAGGGATAATTTTTTCTCCCCTTACAACCGGTCTTTTTGTAATTCCCATCATATCAGGTACACTGAACCCATAAATATCAGCATCAATAAGACCTACTTTTTTACCTAGACGAGCTAAAGCTACAGCTAGGTTTACTGATACAGTCGATTTACCTACTCCACCCTTACCACTGGCAATAGCAATAAAAGTCGTATTGTTTGAATGAAGCAGATTTTTTTCTTTTTCTGGTTCTTTATTGCGATGCTGCGCTAATACTTCTTCAGGTAGTTGATTGAAACGTATTCCAACCGTCGCTGCACCTGCTTCTTTTAAAAGATTTACAATTTGAGTTTGCAACTGTAACTGTTCAGACGTCCCTGTTCTTGCAATGGCTATTTTCACGCTAACGTGATTTTTCTCTTCTTTTATTTTAATTTCTTCAATCGCATGTAATTCAGCTAATGTTTTATGTAAAAATGGCTCTTTAAGGCTGCCAAGAACCTCTTGAATCTTTACCTCTGTTAACATGAAAAGCACCTCACCTTATGAATTCGTTTCCATCTCTCAGTATACCATAATCATGTCAGGATACAGTTAAATGAATCACACATACTACCTATTAAAACACAGAAAAGTATATAAACAAAAAAGGGATGGAAGAATACCCCATCATCCTTCATCTATTTCTTTAATTTCTTTTTCATTAGTAAAATAACGCATAATTCCTTTATAGATAGAAATGGCTACTTTTTCCTGATAGGAATCCTTTTTTAACATTGCTTTTTCACCAGGATTTGAAAGAAAGCCGACCTCCACTAGTGCTCCAGGTTTTTTTGCATTTTTTAAAATATATACTTGGTTTAAGGGTTTTGCTTTCCGATTTGTATTCTCTAAATTCTTGCGCATCTCTTCCTGAATAAATTTAGCTGCCCTTGCATTCTCTTGATGATGCGGTGCATAGAAGGTTTGAGCTCCACTCCATCTGGAGGAAGGTATGGCATTTAAATGGATACTTACAAAGAGATCATTATCGGTGTTATTAATCATCTTTAATCTTTTTTTCAAGTCTTCCACTTTTCTTCTACTATACCCTTTTGTATCAGAATCGGCTAAATCAGTATCCGTTTCTCGTGTCATAATAACGAGGGCTCCTTGTTGTTGGAGATAATCTCTTACTTTTAAGGTGATTTCTAATGCTATGTCTTTTTCAAGGGTTTTCCCTGTTCCTGCTCCACCATCTGGGCCTCCATGGCCTGCATCTAACAAAATGATTTTACCTGACAACGGAAGATTCCACGTATTCCAAGAATCGTCCTCTATAAAGTCATGTTGTAAAATAAGAAACAAAACAAGCAAACCTGCAATAAAACTTATGATTTTTATTCTTCGCTTCGACACCCAAATCATCCTTCCCGCTCGTCCCTGTTCAATAAACTATATGGGACAAGAGGGAGATTTAGAACTGAAGAAAGAAAAGCAGAGGTGCTCCCTTTGCCGCTTGGCAACTCTGCTTCCTACCATTCTAATGCAGGCGGAGTTTGTGACGCCTTTGACCCTTTTCAAACCCTTCTCTCCACCAAACATGTATATACTGTTCACACAGATAATAAAGTGATTCACTCATTGCACCTTCTTCGCCATTTCCCCAGTATAGTAAAAAGTTGTATAACGTATCAATTAGGTGTTTTTCTTCTTTATAACACCGCAGACGTACCGCTTCTAAATCCTCTCCGTAATAACCAAATTTGCTGAACTTTGACCCTAATAAGAAGGCCTCTAAAGCTACATCATAGCAAGCTTCTTCAATGCCTGTATTCATAACAAAACTGGAGGCAATTTTTGTCGAACCAAAGTATTGTTTTACTCTTTCTTTTAACGTATTGATGGATAAGTCCCGAAGTACGGAACGCTCATATTTAATCTGTTTTTCACGTCTTTTTTCTTTAAAAGTAGTTATAACAGTCACTTCAATTTCACCTCTTAAAACTATTCTTTATCCCTTGTTCATAAGAAATGCAAAGACACTATTACCAATTTTTTAAGTAAGTGAACAAGACAAAATTCAATAAGTACAAATGTACGATTACATAATCCTTCCACTAAAGGAAATACTAATCTAAATGTATAAATACGGCGGTGAAATGTCCTCATGAACTGGTTTACTAAAAAAAAGATACAACATAATGAACGAGAAACATTAGAAAATTACCTCCAACGATCGAATGATTATACAAAAGTTCATTATATAAACCAAGTAACCAATTGCCGGTTTTGTTTTTCCTTTATATCCACACTCACTGACGAGAGCATTTTGCAGGAAAATGTCCTTCCCTATTTACTAGAAAAACCATTTGAAAAGATTGAGGAAGTAAAGAAACTTATCCCCCTTGCGGATGTTCAGGTAAGTAATGATGAAAGCCTTATTGAACAGAAATTGTTTAATGGATATGTACTTTTAACGCTTGATTCAGACCCCGGTCATTTTGCCTTCTTGGCTGCGCAAAAAGAAATTGTCCGCAGCATTACACAGCCTGAGGTTGAGTTTAGTGTCATTGGTCCTAAGGAAGCCTTTGTTGAATCTCTCGAACAAAATGTTAACTTGATTCGTAAACGACTGCCTGTAAAGGAATTAATAAGCGAAGAGTTAACATTAGGCACTCTATCGAAAACAAAAATTTCGGTTATGTATTTAGATGGGATCGCTGACCCGGATAATATCCAAGAAGTGATGAAGCGATTAAAGGATGTTGATTTTGATGCTATAACCGATAGTTCTTATATTGTTCAATTAATCTCAGATAATAAAAATTCCCCCTTTCCGCAGCTTCTCGATACCGAGCGGCCAGACCGGGTGACCGCCATCTTGGCAGAGGGAAAAATTGCCATATTTGTTGATGGGTCTCCGCATGTGCTGATTACCCCAACAACGCTCGTTGAATTTTTCGGTTCTTTTGAAGATTACTTTTTAAATTGGATGATATCCTCATTCTTTCGATTAATTCGGCTTTTCGCCGTTGCCTTTTCTATTTTGATTACACCAGTATATGTAGCAACTTTATCTTATCATTATGAACTGATTCCAAAGGATTTAATGAATACGTTAGTTACGTCTCGCCGCGAAATACCGCTTCCTCCTATTTTGGAAGCCCTGTTTTTAGAGCTAACGATTGAGCTTCTACGTGAGGCAGGAGCCCGACTTCCTACAAAGGTCGGTCAGACAATCGGTATCGTGGGTGGTATCGTTATCGGGACCGCTTCCGTTGAAGCAGGCTTAACAAGTAATGTTCTATTAATTATCGTTGCTCTAGCGGCACTTGCATCATTTACGACCCCCGTTTATAAAATGGGCAACGCTATTCGTTTACTGCGCTTTCCATTTTTATTTTTTGCAGAACTTTGGGGATTGCTTGGAATCGTTTTTTGTTTTTGTCTGTTAATGGCACATTTAATTAGGCTAACATCCCTTAATAGACCATTTTTAGAACCGATCTATCCACCAAGAATGACGGACCTAAAAGATTCTATTATTAGGCTTCCATTCTCAAAGCAATCCTTAAGACCACAGACTTTAAGAACTCAAAATCCCGTTCGTTTTACTCCTAGTAAAAAAGTGAAAAAAGGAGATATTGACGAATAGAACGCGGAGGAAGTGTTATGGAACAATTAGTGCCGGAAAAAGCAAAAGTATCGCCTTTTTTAGTTTTCTTTCTCGTCCATACGATGCAGCTGGGCATAGGCGTTCTTGGCTTTCAACGCATTATCGCTTTAACAGCAGGATATGATGCATGGATATCGGTGATTTTTGCAGGTTTAAGCATTCATATCATTATATGGATGATGTATAAAATACTTGAGACAGTCGATGGTGATATCATTACTGCCCATTCGTTTGTTTTTGGGAAGAAAATTGGTAAACTCCTTTCACTTCCATTTGTCCTTTATTTTTTGATGATTGCCTTGACCACTCTCAGAACATTTATTGAAGTCGTCCAAGTGTGGATGTTCCAGGATATGAGCACCTTTTGGTATTCCTTCGCTTTTTGTGGATTAGCCATTTATATTATCTTTGGAGGCTTTAGAACGGTTACCGGAGTGGCTTTTTTTGGAGTCGTCCTCCCTGCCTACTTAATCTTAACTTTTTTCTTTACGATTCCTTATGCAGATGTACAAAATTTGCTTCCTATATTTGATCACTCACTTAAGGATTTGGCTATGGCATCTTATCAAATGTCGCTAACCTACCTTGGGTACGAAGTATTGTTATTTATTTATCCCTATATTAAAGACCCTCAAAAATCGAAAAAGTGGGCACATTTAGGGGCCCTTTACACAACTGTACTCTATACTTTGCTTACAATTGTAACTTTCATCTATTTTTCAGAGGGACAGTTGCAAAAAAATATTTGGGCCACCCTCACGATGTGGAAAGTGGTTGAAATGCCCTTTGTTGAAAGATTCGAATACATTGGGATCGCTAATTGGAATATCATCATTCTCCCTAATTTTTGCATCGCCCTTTGGTGTGGTAGCCGGATTGTTAAAAGAGTAACCACCATAAAACAAAAATATGGCGTCCTACTTTTAGCAATGGCTACTTTAATTTTTATTAATTTTTTTAAGTCACGGGAACAAATAAATACTATTATCGACTATACTGGAAAAATTGCCTTTTTCCTTAATTACGGTTATATTCCGTTGTTATTTTTCCTTGTGTTAATTGTTAAGAAGGTGAAGAAAAAATGAGAAAATTCCTTACCTTAGTTATTGTTTCGGCCATTCTTACTGGATGCGTACGAAAAGAAATTTTAGACGATGTCAATCTAGAAACGGGAAGTGCCTATGATTATATTGATAATGATATCCGCGGTACGGCTCTCATTCCTGTTTATTTACCCGATAAATCAGTTGAAAATAAAACCTTTTCCGCTTCCTCTAGTCTAAGTAGAGACTTTTTAAGAGATGTTCAGCGTCAATCTTCTGACCCTCTCGTAACAGGATCGCTTAAAGTGGTTCTTTTTGGAGAAAAGCTTGCGAAGCAGAAAGGAATTTTAGCCCTCATCGACTCCTTTCAACGGGATCCAAGCATCGGTGCTGGCCTTTACCTAACTGTTACCGAAGGGGAAGCTAAAGATGTTATTGAAGGAAAATATGGAAAAAGAGGAAATGCTGTCTATCTCTCCAATCTTATTCGCCATAATATGAAGTCCAAAGATTTGCCGAAAACAAATCTACAACGATTTTTATTTGATTTTCACCAAAAGGGAAAATCCCCCTATCTGCCACAAATTCGTTCGTTAAGTGATGATCAAATAGAAATTAGCGGCATCAGCTTTTTTCGATATGGTAAAGTGGTTGAGACCATACCAGCTGCAGATATGTTTTATTTTAAGCTTCTTGTAGACAACTACAGTGAGGGAACCTTAAAGGTAAACATAGATAAAGAAATTGCATCCATCGAAAGTATTCGGTCGAAATTCAAGATGAAACTCGTAGCTAGGAATCCCTATACCGTAAATTTACACATTAAAGTGAAAGCCATGTTAAATGAATACACAGGAGCTATTGTGAAACCAAAAGATATAAAGAAGATTGAAAAAAAGGTGGAAAAGGACATTGAATCAGTTTGTCTTAAGTTAACAAAAGGTTTTCAAGATAAAGAAATTGATCCCGTAGGATTTGGCCATTTTATAAAAAGTAGAACAAGGAATTTCGACTTTAAAAAGTGGGATACAGACTATCAATATTTGAAAGTCAATGTTCATGCAGAAGTGAGCATAGTCGAATCAGGTGTCATTGAGTAAATTAAGCTAAAAAAAGAGACTCCCAGCCGTATTCAATTGCTAGGAGTCTCTACTAGTTAATTCATATTTTGTGACTGATTCATTTTGTAGATTTTAGCAGGCTTCGGAAGCGTAATCCCTGTAAAACCGTAAAAAACGGTGAGTAGCGGTGAAAATAAACAAAACAACGCAAATGGAAAATATTCTGTAACGGCAACCCCAAGGACTGAGGCTAAAAACACACCGCATACACTCCACGGTACGAGCGGATTAACAACTGTCCCCGCATCTTCAAGTACCCGTGAAAGATGCTTTGGTTCCAAGCCTGCTTTTTTGAAATGCTCTTTAAATGCGTTTCCAGGCAAAAGAATAGATAAGTATTGCTCACCAAGTATAAAATTTACTGCAATAGCCATTCCGGCCGTTGCACTGATTAATATGGACACACGGTTTAATAGGGAATTGATCATGGATAAAACCGCTGGTATAATTCCTAATCTGAAAAGCAGGCCTCCCATACTCAGTGCAAGCAGAATGACTGATATGCTAAACATCATGCTTTCCATTCCGCCCCGTGTCAGAATTGAATCAACTTCCTTTATCCCACTTTCAGATTTGTAACCAGAATAGAGCAGGTCCAAAAATCCTTTACCGCCTAATCCTCCCTTTATCCACAACGAGATAATAAGAGCAGATAAAATGCCTGCGGAAAGCGTTGCAATGGCAGGGACCTTTTTAGCAGCCAAAATGGCAAGGATTAAGAATGGTAATAGTGAATACCAGTGCACTAGGCTCATATCTAGTAAAGTATTCTTAATAACGGGAATTTGTTGAATGCTATTTGCTGTTTCCGCTGGGGATAGAACCAGATACACGATAAACGAAAGAATAAAAGCAGGGATGGTGGTCCATGCCATATTTTTTATATGTTCAAATAAATCAACTCCTGCCACACTGGATGCAAGGTTTGTTGTATCGGATAGAGGCGACATTTTATCACCGAAGAAAGCACCTGATACTACTGCCCCTGCCGTGATTACAGGCGAAATGCCTAGTGCAGTGCTTGCAGAAACAAAAGCAACTCCTACTGTTGCAGCAGTGGTTAAAGAGCTACCTATACTGAGTCCTATAAGGGATGTTACGACAAAAACAATGGCATAGTAAAATTTCCCCGATACTAAGTCAACCGCAATATAAATAAAAGTTGGAATAGTACCACTAGCCATCCAACTGCTTATCAGCATCCCAATAAAAAAGAAAATCATAACAGCTGCGATGCCTGATTTAGCTCCATTGGCCATGGCTTCTTCCAAATCTTTAAAGCTTATTTTTTTTATTACACCATACCCCATTAATAGAGCTATGCCAGATATAATCGCTAGGTGTGGGACCACCTGAAGGCCAATGATCAAATACCCTACCAGCCCCATTAAAGCCGCTATAATCAACAAGGCTTCAGCTGGTTTAATGGCTAATACTTTTTGTTCTTGTTCCATAAAAAAATTTCCTCCTAATAAAGATATTAATAAACGCAAAAAAGCCCCTCCGACTAGGGACGAAAGGACTCCGCGTTACCACCCTAATTGGCAAGGTTAAATCTTGTACCCCTCGCCCTCTTAAAAAAGTCTGCCTGTATAAAACAGCTGTACTTCAAAATGATCACTGCCCAGATTTTCACCCTCCATCTGGTCTCTATTTGCTGCTCATGACATTTCTACTATAACTGTAGGCGTTTTATTTACTATTTTACTAAAACGCTTTTAAGCGTTAAAGTGTGTGTGTAAACAATATACAACGGCGTTCATTATTTGTCAAAAGGTTTTTTAACATAATAAAAAAGACTCCCAACCAAATAGCTAATATAAGCTTCAAAATTTGTCGATATCTACTTAGAATTTGTCGATATTTCCCGGGAATTTGTTGAAAATTGAAAAATAGTGGATACGTGTATTTGTTTGGATTAATCACCAGTTATATCGCCCGGCGATACGAACAAAAAAAAAGCCTTTAACAGGCACTTTACTTTCCGAATATGGAGAAAAGCCACGCCCATTTTTCTTTAGGCTGTTGTATCGCTTCTTCTAAACGTTTATTAAAAACATTTTGTGAAATCCATTCATTTTTCTGTTCGTCCCGCATATTTTGTATTTCCTTTTGTAAGAAATCGCTTATTTGTTGCTCCTGTTGCAGCAATGTTTCGTAATGGGTCATTTGTTGTTCAGTTAATTTTTCAATTTTAGCATGAGTTTTTTGTGCAGAATTTCCAATATTAGAACTTATAACATGATGATCTTGCTGGAGCCGGGAAACCTGTGTTTTAAGCTGAGACATATCGTTTGTCAGTTGAATATTCATTTCACGTGTGGCTGCGAGTTCTTTAGCTAAAAACATTAAGATCTCTTCTAATTGTTTGAGGTCCTGGGGTAAATTACCATATGTATCGGGTATAGCAATCTCAGTTTCATTGGGTCCTTCTAAACTTTCTTTTTGTTTATATACGATGTCTTTAGCTGTTTCGTCTAGGGGCTTGTCCGTATCGCGTAACGCTATAAGAGCTCTGATGTCAGATTGTACAAAAATACGCCGATCTCCATCTTTCAAAAACTCATATCCATTCCGCTCTAAGATTTGGCCATACTTTCGAACAGTTGGTGTTGCAATTCCTAATTCTTCTGCCACTTCTTTGGAAGAAAAAGCTTGTTCATTAGGTTGTATATCACGTCGCATATCGCACCTCCTTTTTTATTAAATATGAACGTTTTCAAGTGAATTTGCAAGGGTCATATCACCTAGCGATACAAAATAAAAAAGAGAACCACTTAACCCTATTACAAAGAAAGGTTTTTTGATGAATTTGCACTGTATATCGCCCAGCGATACGAAAACCCCATTCGATTCTGGATAAGTAGGAATCATAATTTCCTTCCTGCAGCCAAACGAGGCAGTCTATGATATATGGTCAAACTGTGGTCAAAAGCCTATTTTCTAAATAAAAAGACCCCCAACCAAATTGGTTGAGAGTCTTTGATGTTCGCAAAGATTAACGCTTTGAGAACTGAGGCGCACGACGAGCACCTTTAAGACCGTATTTTTTACGCTCTTTCATACGTGCATCACGAGTTAATAAACCTGCGCGCTTTAATGTTGGACGGAACTCAGGGTCAGCTTGAAGTAATGCGCGAGCAATACCGTGGCGGATTGCGCCAGCTTGACCAGTGTATCCACCGCCGCTTACGTTTACAAGAACATCATAGCTGCCTACAGTTTCAGTAGCTACTAATGGTTGTCTTACAACAACACGTAAAGCTTCAAATGGGATATAATCTTCGATTTCACGACCGTTAACTACAATTTTACCTGTGCCTGGAACTAGACGCACACGTGCGACTGAGCTCTTACGGCGACCAGTACCGATATATTGAACTTGTGCCAAGTTAATTCCCTCCCTCTAAATTATCCGCGAAGTTCGTAAACTTCAGGTTTTTGTGCTTGGTGCGGATGTTCGCTACCAGCATATACGTGTAATTTTTTGATCATTTGACGGCCAAGAGAATTCTTTGGAAGCATACCTTTAACAGCAAGCTCGATCATTTTCTCAGCATAGTTTGTACGCATTTCAAGAGCAGTTCTTTGCTTTAAACCACCAGGATGCATGCTGTGACGGTAGTAGATCTTGTCAGTTAATTTCTTTCCTGTTAGTTCTACTTTAGATGCATTAAGAATGATTACATTATCACCAGTGTCAACATGTGGTGTAAAAGTTGGTTTGTTTTTACCACGTAGAATTGATGCTACTTCAGAAGCAAGACGTCCAAGAGTTTTGCCCTCAGCATCAATCACGTACCATTTACGCTCGATATTGTTGGCATTTGCCATAAACGTTGTACGCATGAGTTTCCCTCCTAATTAAATCCATTAAAGATTATTTTTTCGCACCTTTATAAAGCAGTTAATGTTTATTCTGTTCCGGGAATCAACATTATTGCCCTTGTGCGCTTAAGTTTTCTAATTCATATATTTTCAATCACGATGAAGACTTTCCGGGGCTTAATCGTGGGATTAAAAACACACACATATAATATAATAAATACTTTGGGTCCATATGTCAAGAGGATGTTACACCTGGTTGGGTTGTTTTATTTCAAATGTTATTAATAAAAAACTTCCCATAGATATAAACCATGGGCCGGAGCCGTTTTTCCAGCCAGGCGGCGATCTTTTTTTTCTAGAATGGCAGGGATGTCCTCAGGGTCTCGGTCACCTGAACCGACTTCTAGCAAAGTGCCTACCAAAATACGAACCATATTATACAAAAATCCGTTTCCGACAAAGCGAATCGTAAGCTGGTCATCTTCCAGCAAAAAATCAATTGTTTTAACGGTTCGTATTTTATCTTCTACTTCTGTTCTTGCAGAACAAAAGCTGGTAAAGTCATGGGTGCCAAGGAAATATTTACTTGCTTTCTTCATAGCTTCTAAATTGAGACGATACGGGTACCGATAGGCAAAGACCCTCTGAAAAGGATCCCTTTTTGATGATAAGAGCAGCACATAGCGATACTCTTTCCCTATCGCATCAAACCTGGAATGAAAGCTGTCGTTCACTTTTTTAACCGAAAGAATTGAAATATCCTCCGGCAGCATCGAATTTAGTGCAATTTCCCACCGATCCTCAGCAATAGGCAAGGGAGAATCAAAATGAATTACCTGTCCCTTGGCATGAACGCCTGCATCTGTTCGTCCAGAGCCTGCAACCTTCACAGAGGTGCCCTTATGCATTTTTGCTAAGACAGCTTCTATCTCTCGTTGTACAGTCCTCTTATTTGGTTGTACTTGATACCCGGAGAAACCCGAGCCATCATAAGATATAATGCATCTGTATCTTTGCATGATTTCGCTCCATTATGAACGTAATAAGATTAAAAATATGGTTAAAACACCTAAGAGTACTAATTGCAGGGAATCGCCCAACTGCCATTCCAGCTGCCTGTATTTTGTTCTTCCTTCGCCACCGCGGTATCCTCTTGCTTCCATCGCTATGGCCAGTTCTTCCGCCCGTTTAAAGGAGCTGACAAACAACGGTATAAGAAGCGGGATAACTGCCTTAATCCGCTCCATAAAAGGACCACTTGAAAACTCAACGCCACGGGCCATTTGAGCCTTCATGATTTTGTCTGTTTCCTGCATTAATGTTGGGATGAAACGTAAGGAAATAGACATCATTAGAGCCATTTCATGGACAGGAAAATGTACCTTTTTTAATGGATTTAAAAGAGTTTCTAGTCCATCTGTAATTTCAATAGGAGTGGTTGTTAAAGTTAACAACGAAGTCATTAAAATCAAGAAGAAGAAGCGTAAAGAAATAAAGATCCCCTGTCTGACACCTTCTTCGTATATTTTAATCGGTCCCCAATGATATAAAAGGTCCCCTTGTTTCGTAAAGAACAGTTGTAAGGCTAAGGTGAAGAGCACAAGCCATAGAACCGGTTTCAGCCCACCATATAAGAAACGAACAGGAATACGGGCCAAACCAAGCATGAATAAGGTATAAATCCCTATAAGTGCATAAGTAACTGCATTATTTGCTAAAAAAATAACACATACAAATAAAAAGATTACCAACAATTTAGACCGAGGGTCCATTTTGTGGATAAGTGAATCGGCAGGAACATAACGGCCAAAAATCATTTTCTCCATCATGAGCGAACACCTCTTAACGCTTCAGTAACCGCTTCAGACAACTCTTCTATTGATAGATACATTTTATCGAGTTTTACACCCATCTTCTCTTCAAGCTTTAGCTGGAAACGAACCACTTCTGGAACATCCAATCCCATTTGTACCAACTGGGCAGGCGCAGAAAAGATGTCTTCTGGTGTTCCTTTATTTACTACTTTTCCTTGCTGCATGATGACAATTTGGTCTGCATATCTAGCCGCATCTTCCATACTATGTGTAACTAAAATAGTGGATAGATTTCTTTCCTTGTGAAGTGTATAAAACATATCCATAATTTCTTTCCGGCCGCGTGGATCAAGTCCTGCGGTAGGTTCATCTAAGACAATAACATCTGGTTCCATGGCCAACACACCAGCAATTGCGACTCGACGCATTTGCCCACCAGATAGATCAAAAGGAGATTTTTCTAAGACCTCTTCCCCAAGTCCTACCTGTTTTAAGGCAATGCGCGCCCGCTTTTTTGCTTCAGTTTCAGAAACACCGAAATTAAGTGGACCAAAAATAATATCCTTTTCTACTGTTTCTTCAAAAAGCTGATGTTCCGGAAATTGAAAAACGATGCCTACCTTTTGCCGTACTTGTTTTAAATTCTTATTTTTTTGTTGTGCTCTAATTTCATGTTCCCCAATCTTAACCGTTCCATTAGTTGGTTGTAAAAGGGCATTTAAGTGCTGTAGAACCGTTGACTTGCCAGAACCAGTATGACCGATTATTGCCAAGTATGTTCCCGATGGAATATCAATAGATACATCCTCAATCGCTAGACGTTCAAAAGGAGTGTTTGCTTGATAACGGTATTCTATATGTTGAAGCGAGATGTCCATAGCTCTGTCACCAACTCTTCTTCCGATAAATAATGCTTGGATAGATCAATCCCTTTTTGACGGAAAGCTTTGCTCATTTTAACCGAGAACGGAATATCCAATCCTAATTGAATCAACTGCTCGTCCATTGAAAAAATCTCTTCCGGTACGCCTTCACGGAAAACCTCACCTTTATTCATGACAATAATTCGATCTGCTTTTGCCGCCTCTTCTAGATCATGGGTAATAGAGATAACAGTTAAAGACTTTTCTTCTTTTAATACTCTAACCGTCTCTAAAACCTCCTCACGACCTCTTGGATCAAGCATGGAGGTAGCCTCATCTAGAATAATAATAGAAGGTCTTAAGGCAAGTACGCCAGCAATCGCTACACGCTGCTTCTGTCCACCTGAAAGATGGTGGGGCTCTTGATATAGAAATTTATCCATTTTCACTTTCTTCAATGAATCTTCCACACGTTGGACCATTTCATCTCTAGGTATGCCATGATTTTCTAGACCAAAAGCCACATCATCCTGTACAGTTGTACCGACAAACTGGTTATCGGGGTTTTGGAATACCATCCCTAATTTTTTACGGATATCCCATATCGTTTCTTCATTCAAACCTATGCCGCATACCGTGATATCGCCCTTTTGTGGGAATTGTAACCCATTAAGGAGCTTTGCCATAGTAGACTTACCAGAGCCATTATGACCGACAATCGCCAGCCATTCACCTTCATAGATATCGAATGTAACATTATTAAGTGCGTAGCGTTCTTGTCCTTCGTATTGAAAGGAAACTTCCTTAAGTGAAACAATTGATTCGTTCATTGTAATTCCTCCTCTCGACTAACATACTAAACTAAGCTCTACTAAGACAATATTTTTACATATAAAAAAAGCCCGCACCTCGTCCCCGGGCAGCAAATCTACGGCTGCAATAAGGAATTTCTATAAAGAAATGAGAGGAGGTGCATGAGCTAGACGAGACGTGAAAAAGAAAACAAAAGTGTATATGAATCGTTTTCAATCCCAGGGAGTACTACTCCCTTCATGCTCCTACACGTAGGAGTCACGCTCATCATAACACTCGTTTGGCTTGGATTGAACAATATATTCTCTTACAGAAAAAGGGCAAAGAACAAGTTTGTTTGTAAACTGTCCAGCGCCCTTGTTGTCTGTTAAAAGGTATTAAACTAACTCGATAATAACCATTGGCGCACCGTCACCGCGGCGAGGTCCAAGTTTCATAATACGAGTATATCCACCTTGACGCTCTTGATAACGTGGAGCGATATCAGCGAAAAGTTTTTGTACAGCATCTTGACCATTTTCAGCATTAGCAACTTCATTACGAACGTAAGAAGCAGCTTGACGACGAGCATGTAAATCGCCGCGCTTACCTAAAGTGATCATTTTTTCAACAGTCACACGAAGTTCTTTCGCGCGAGTTTCTGTTGTTTCGATGCGCTCGTTGATAATTAAATCTGTAGTTAAATCACGTAGCATAGCTTTACGCTGTGCACTTGTGCGTCCTAACTTTCTGTATGCCATGAAGGGTTCCCTCCTTTGTTGAAGTCATTAAACGGATCGTAAGCAGCGTTTGAACTAGTCGTCCTTACGCAAGCCTAATCCAAGCTCTTCTAGTTTCGCCTTCACTTCTTCGAGTGATTTGCGGCCTAAGTTACGAACCTTCATCATATCTTCTTCAGTCTTATTAGCTAATTCCTGAACAGTGTTGATTCCAGCACGCTTTAAGCAGTTATAAGAACGAACAGAAAGGTCTAGTTCTTCAATAGTCATTTCAAGAACTTTTTCTTTTTGATCTTCTTCTTTTTCGATCATAATTTCAGCATTTTGAGCTTCATCGGTTAACCCAACGAAAATGTTCAAATGCTCGGTCAAAATTTTCGAACCAAGAGCAATCGCTTCTTTTGGCCCAGTGCTTCCATCTGTCCAAACATCTAGCGTTAGCTTATCAAAATTTGTCATTTGACCTACGCGGGTATTTTCTACCTGATAGGACACACGAGAAACTGGTGTAAAGATTGAGTCAATTGGAATCACACCAATTGGTTGATCTTCTCTCTTGTTCAGATCAGCCGGAGTGTAACCACGACCACGTCTAGCAGTTAAGCGCATGCGAAGATGACCATTTGAAGCTAATGTAGCAATATGAAGGTCTGGATTTAAGATCTCAACATCACTATCATGAGTGATATTGCTAGCTTTAACAGGTCCTTCACCCTGAACATCAATCTCAAGTGTTTTTTCTTCGTCAGAGTAGATTTTTAAAGCTAATTTCTTAATGTTTAAAATGATGGATGTTACATCCTCTACGACGCCTTCAATTGTTGAGAACTCATGAAGTACCCCATCGACCTGAATCGATGTAACAGCGGCACCTGGGAGTGAAGATAGTAGGATACGACGTAAGGAGTTACCCAAAGTGGTACCATATCCACGCTCAAGTGGCTCTACGACGAACTTCCCGTACTTGGCATCATCGTTGATCTCAACCGTTTCGATTTTTGGTTTTTCTATTTCGATCATCAAATAACCCTCCTTCAAAACGTCGAAACCTCAATTAGATAATTTCACTAATTGAAATTCCCCCATGTATACGTTCCCGTTTTGTGCACAACAACTGGAATAAATTCTCTGTATGAACTCTAAAAAATTAGTATCATATCCATTATAGACGCTTGATACAACTTCTATACAGAAAAATTAAACACGACGGCGTTTTGGTGGACGGCATCCATTATGAGGAACAGGTGTAACGTCTTTAATTGCAGTTACTTCAAGACCAGCAGCTTGAAGTGCACGGATAGCAGCTTCACGGCCTGCACCAGGTCCTTTAACTGTAACTTCTAAAGTTTTCATACCATGTTCGATAGATGTCTTTGCTGCAGTTTCAGCTGCCATTTGCGCTGCGAATGGAGTAGATTTACGAGAACCTTTAAATCCAAGCGCTCCAGCACTTGACCATGAAATTGCATTACCATGAACATCAGTGATTGTTACAATCGTATTGTTAAATGTTGAACGGATATGAGCGATCCCAGATTCAATATTCTTTTTAACACGACGTTTACGTGTATTAGTTTTACGTGCCATTTAAATAACCTCCTTTGCCGATTACTTCTTCTTGTTCGCAACAGTCTTACGAGGACCTTTGCGTGTACGAGCGTTGTTTTTCGTATTTTGTCCACGAACCGGTAAACCACGACGATGACGTAATCCGCGGTAGCAGCCGATTTCCATTAAACGCTTAATGTTAAGAGAAATTTCACGGCGAAGATCACCTTCAACTTTTAATTTGTCAATGATGTCACGGATTTTGTTTAATTCGTCTTCTGTTAAATCACGCACACGAGTATTTTCAGAAACACCTGCTTCAGCTAATACTTTTTGTGCAGTATTTTTACCAATACCATAAATGTAAGTTAAAGAGATAACTACACGCTTTTCACGTGGAATATCTACACCAGCAATACGTGCCATATTTTAGCGCACCTCCTTCAGATTAACCTTGTTTTTGTTTATGTTTAGGGTTTTCACAGATAACCATAACTTTTCCGCGTCTACGGATAACTTTGCACTTTTCGCAGATCGGTTTAACAGATGGTCTTACTTTCATTATCCTAACCTCCTTAATGGTACGGAGTGCAAGCTGATTATTTAAAGCGGTAAGTAATTCTTCCGCGTGTTAAGTCATATGGAGAAAGCTCAACAGTCACCTTGTCACCCGGAAGGATTCGAATGAAGTGCATTCGAATTTTGCCAGAAACATGAGCTAGCACAGTATGACCATTTTCTAATTCTACCTTAAACATTGCATTTGGCAAAGTTTCAATTACTTTACCTTCAATTTCGATTACATCATCTTTGGCCATCGGTCTCGTCTCCCTTCTCTATTCAGAATAGCGTTCGCCAATACATAGTAGGGCGCATTGGGTCAATTCTTCATACGTAATCCTGCAACCTTACAATTTTAACATAATGAGTAGCATTCTGTCCTCTAGTAACTATTACAAATTACAAATATTTCGGATTAGAATGGGTCTAGTAATAAAATACTAAATTTTAGTTAATATTTCAAAACCTGTTTCAGTGATCGCAATCGTGTGCTCAAAATGTGCACACCATTTCCCATCCACTGTAACAACCGTCCAATCGTCAGCCAATGTTTTTACATACCGGCTTCCGGCATTCACCATCGGTTCAATTGCAAGGACCATACCAGGCTTTAATACAGGACCTTTGTTTGGTAGACCAAAATGAGGAATATCTGGATCCTCATGTAAGTCTTGCCCTACTCCGTGCCCTACATACTCACGTACAATAGAAAAGCCATTTGCTTCCACATACTTTTGTATCGCATGGGAGATGTTCGAGAGTCGCTCGCCCGGTTTAGCTTCCTTTAAGCCTTGATAAAGTGACTCCTCTGTTACGTCGAGTAGACGTTGGGAATTTTCATCAATCTTTCCTACAGCATAGGTCCAAGCTGAATCACCATGGTAGCCGTTATACTTAGCACCGATGTCGATACTAATGATATCGCCCTCATTTAGGACACGGTCACCAGGAATTCCATGAACAAGCTCGTTGTTCACACTTGCACAGATACTGCCGCGAAAACCATTATACCCTTTAAACGAAGGAAAAGCATCCCTGCTGGTGATAAACTCTTCAGCAATTCTGTCCAATTCACGCGTTGTCATACCTGGAGCGATATGTTTCTTTAACTCCTGATGAGTCATAGCAACTATTCGACCAGCTTCCCGCATGATGTCAATTTCCTTAGGGGTTTTACAAATGATCATTCAGCTAAGCCCCCAAGTAATTCCTCGATATCAATAAGTACTTTATTAATATCTTGTTGACCATCAATTGTGCGTAAATAACCCTTATCCTCATAAAAAGCTAATAATGGTGCAGATTGCTTGATGTTAACGTCTAAGCGATTTTGAACCGTTTCTGCATTATCATCTGCTCTTTGGTACAGCTCCCCGCCGCAGCGGTCGCAGACACCCTCTTTTGCAGGAGGATTAAAGACTAAATGATAAGTAGAGCCACAGTCCTTGCATATCCGTCTTCCAGTCAAACGATCCATTAAAATACTTTTATCCACGTCGATATTAATCACGTAGTCAATCTTTTTATCTAGATCAGCTAATAGATTCTCTAACGCTTCTGCTTGAGGTACAGTCCTAGGAAAGCCGTCTAGTAAGAATCCCTTTTGACAGTCATCTTTACTTAAACGTTCACGTACAATGCCGATTGTTACTTCATCAGGAACAAGTTCGCCTTTGTCCATGAAAGATTTTGCTTGTAACCCTAGTTCAGTTCCTTCTTTCATCGCTGCACGGAACATATCTCCAGTAGAGATATGAGGGATGCCGTATTTTTCGACGATTCGTTCAGCTTGAGTACCTTTACCTGCACCAGGTAGCCCCATTAAAACTAAATTCACACGTGTTCCCCCCTCGTGCTATAAATAGGTTTTAGGGAACAATAGTCCCCAAAACCATTACTTTATAAATCCTTTATAATGACGTTTAACCAGTTGAGCTTCAAGCTGTTTGTACGTGTCAAGCGCAACGCCGACAACGATCAAAAGACTAGTTCCTCCAATTTGAGCCGATTGCGGTAAGTTCGCTATTTTAATAAAAATAGTTGGAAGTACTGCAATGATGGTTAGGAAGATTGCACCAACAAAAGTTAATCGATATAAAACGCGAGTTAAGTATTCCTGCGTGCTCTTACCAGGACGAATTCCTGGGATGTAGCCGCTTTGCTTCTGTAAGTTTTCCGCTGCTTGTTCAGGGTTAACTTGAATAAAAGCATAGAAATAAGTGAACGCGATAATTAATACTGCATATAGCGTCATCCCAATTGGATGAGAATAATCTAGGTTTCTGTTAATCCAAAGCGTGACATCATTTGTTGGAAAAAATGATGCAACTGTTCTTGGTGTTACAATGAATGAAACTGCGAAGATGACAGGGATAACACCTGCAGCGTTAACTTTTAACGGCATGTGTGTGGACTGTCCTCCAACAGGATTCTTTCCTGCAACAACACGTTTTGCATATTGAATCGGAATTTTACGATTGGCTTGTTGAATGAAAATAACACCAACAACAATTGCAATAATAGCGAGTACTATTAATACAACTGTTACAATACGTATAAATAAGGCATCTCCTGCGTTTTCAAATTGCTGAACATAAATTTGATTAATAGTTGAAGGCATACCCGCAACGATCCCTGCAAAGATGATGATGGAAATACCATTTCCAACACCCTTTTCAGTGATCTGCTCACCTAACCACATCAAGAAAGCTGTACCAGCAGTAAGTGTAACGGCAATCAGTAGATACGTACCAATTCCAGGGTTTTCAATCAAACGGCCACTTGCTAAGTTATTAAAACCGTATGACATACCTAATGCTTGGATAAATCCAAGCACAACAGTGAAATAGCGAGTGAATTGAGCAATCTTACGACGTCCAGATTCACCTTGCTTGGACCATTCCGTAAATTTAGGAACAACGTCCATTTGTAACAACTGAATGATAATGGAAGCTGTGATATACGGCATAATACCCATTGCAAAGATGGAGAATTGTTTCAATGCTCCACCGCCAAAGGTATTTAAAATACCGAAAACACTAAGCTTATCCTGACTAGCAAGTACATCAGCATTAACATTCGGTACAGGAATGAATGTACCTAGTCGAAAGACGACTAGCATTAAGAGGGTGAATATGATCTTACGTCGTATATCACCCACGCGCATAAAATTGGAGATTGTCTGGAACATTAGATCACCTCAGTAGTTCCACCAGCAGCTTCGATCGCTTCCTTAGCAGCAGAGGAGAATTTGTGAGCTTTTACAGTCAACTTTTTCTCTACGTTCCCTTTAGCAAGAATCTTGATTCCTGCTTTTTCGTTACTTACAACGCCTGTTTCGATAAGAAGTTCTGGAGTAACTTCTGTACCTTCTTCAAAGCGATTTAATGCATCAAGATTGACAACAGCATATTCTTTGCGGCTGACATTTGTAAATCCGCGTTTTGGTAAACGACGGTATAAAGGTGTTTGACCACCTTCAAAACCTAGACGTACACCACCGCCTGAACGAGCATTTTGTCCTTTATGACCTTTACCAGCGGTCTTACCTTGACCAGAACCGATACCACGTCCTAAACGTTTACGCTCTTTACGAGAACCTTCGGCAGGTTTTAATTCATGAAGTTTCATATTGGCACCTCCTTATGAAAGAAAAGAATCAATTATTGTTCTTTAACTGTTACAAGGTGAGCAACTTTATTAATCATACCGCGAATCGCAGCGTTATCTTGATGCTCAACTGTTTGATTTAATTTACGTAAACCTAATGCAGTAACTGTCGCGCGTTGGTCCTCAGGGCGACCAATTACACTACGGTTGAGGGTAATTAAAAGTTTATTCGCCATTTGATTTCCCTCCTTATCCTAACAGTTCTTCTACTGATTTACCACGTAATTTGGCTACGTCTTCAGCACGTTTTAATTGTTTTAATCCGTCAATAGTAGCACGAACCATGTTGATTGGAGTGTTAGTTCCTAATGATTTAGAAAGGATATCAGCAACTCCACCTAATTCAAGAACGGCACGAACTGGACCACCAGCGATAACTCCTGTACCTTCAGAAGCAGGCTTTAGAAGGATTTCGCCAGCACCAAAGCGTCCAATTACTTGGTGAGGAATGGTTGTTCCGACCATTGGTACTTCGATTAAGTTTTTCTTTGCATCTTCGATGGCTTTACGAATAGCATCAGGTACTTCTTGAGCTTTACCAGTACCGAAACCAACGTGACCGTTTTTATCGCCTACAACAACAAGGGCTGTGAAGCGGAAACGACGTCCACCTTTAACAACTTTCGCAACACGGTTAACTGTGACTACGCGTTCTTCTAGTTCAAGTTTGTTTGGATCAATACGACGCATCTTTTTGTGTCCCTCCTTTGTCTTTTAGAATTGTAAGCCGTTTTCACGGGCAGCATCAGCTAATGCTTTAATACGTCCATGGTATAGGTATCCGCCACGGTCAAAGACAATTGAAGTGATACCTTTTTCTACCGCACGTTTAGCGACTAATTCACCGATCTTTTGTGCAGCTTCAACGTTACTAGTAGATTCAAGACCGAAATCTTTTTCTTTAGTAGAAGCACTTGCTAAAGTTACTCCAGCCATGTCATCGATTAATTGAGCATAAATATGCTTATTTGAACGAAACACATTTAGACGTGGACGAGCAGAAGTACCGCTAAGTTTCGCACGAACACGAGCATGTCTTTTCTTGCGAGTAGCGTTTTTATCTTGCTTCGTAATCATTTACGTCACTCCTTTCGTTTACCTATGCGGCATTACTTACCTGTTTTACCTTCTTTACGACGAACGTTTTCGCCTTCGTAACGGATTCCTTTACCTTTATAAGGCTCTGGAGGACGTACTCCGCGGATATTGGCAGCTAATGCACCAACACGTTCTTTATCAGTACCCTTTATAATAACTTTTGTATTAGCAGGTACTTCGATTTCAAGGCCAGCTTCAGGTTCAATTTCAACTGGGTGAGAATAACCTACGTTCAATACAAGCTTGTTACCTTGCTTTTGAGCACGATATCCAACCCCGATTAACTCAAGGTTTCTTGTAAATCCGTTGGAAACACCTTCAACCATGTTCGCAATCACTGCACGAGTTGTACCGTGCAACGCGCGGTGTTCTTTCACGTCAGATGGACGAGCGATCGTTACAACGTTCTCTTCAACGTTGATTGTGATATCAGGATTAAAAGTACGAGTTAATTCGCCTTTAGGTCCTTTAACAGTTACTGTACTACCGTTTAAAGTAACAGTAACACCTGCTGGAATTTCAATTGGTTTTTTTCCTACGCGAGACATTTAGTGCACCTCCATTCATTCAAAAACTCGATTACCAAACGTAAGCTAATACTTCTCCGCCGACTTGTTTTGCACGAGCTTCTTTATCTGTAATAACACCTTGTGATGTTGATACTAAAGCGATACCAAGACCGTTAAGAACGCGTGGTACCTCATTTGATTTAGCGTAAACTCGAAGTCCAGGCTTGCTTATGCGCTTAAGACCAGTAATAACACGTTCGTTATTTGCACCGTATTTTAAGAAGATACGGATAATACCTTGTTTGTTGTCTTCGATAAATTCGACGTCACGTACGAAACCTTCGCGCTTTAAAATTTCAGCAATTTCTTTTTTTAGATTAGAAGCAGGCACTTCTAACTTTTCGTGACGTACCATATTCGCATTACGAATGCGAGTAAGCATATCAGCAATTGGATCTGTCATGACCATTATTTTTACCTCCTTCCCAGACTTGGGTTTTACCAGCTAGCTTTTTTAACACCAGGAATTTGTCCTTTGTACGCTAATTCGCGGAAACAAATACGACAAAGCTTAAATTTACGGTATACAGAGTGTGGACGGCCACAACGTTCGCAGCGTGTATACTCTTGTACTGCATATTTAGGCGTGCGCTTTTGTTTCGCAATCATTGACTTTTTAGCCACGTTTTCGCCTCCATTATTTAACGATTACTTTTGGAATGGCATTCCAAATTGAGTTAAAAGTTCACGAGATTCTTCATCAGTGTTAGCAGTCGTTACGATAACGATATCCATACCACGAACTTTGGTTACTTTATCGTAATCAATTTCAGGGAAGATTAATTGTTCTTTAATTCCCAATGTATAGTTACCGCGACCATCGAAAGCTTTTTTAGAAACTCCACGGAAGTCACGTACACGAGGTAAAGAAACGGAAATTAATTTATCCAAGAATTCGTACATGCGCTCACCGCGAAGAGTAACTTTTGCACCGATTGGCATACCTTCACGAAGACGGAAGCCAGCGATAGACTTTTTCGCACGAGTTACTAATGGTTTTTGACCTGTGATAGTTGCAAGTTCTTCAACTGCATTATCAAGAGACTTAGCATTCGCTACTGCGTCACCAACACCCATATTCACAACGATTTTTTCAAGTCTAGGAACTTCCATAACTGATTTATAGTTGAACTTGCTCATAAGAGCAGGAGTAACTTCTTTAACAAACTTTTCTTTTAGGCGGTTCACTTATTGTACCTCCCTTCTAAAATTTAAACTATTTATCTAAAACTTCACCGGATTTTGCTACGCGTACTTTTTTGCCATCAACCGCAGTGTAACCTACACGAGTTGGGTTACCTGATTTAGGATCGATAGGCATTACGTTTGATACATGAATAGGAGCCTCAAAACTGATAATTCCGCCTTGTGGATTCACTTGAGAAGGCTTAGCGTGTTTTTTAACAATGTTAACACCTTCAACTAGTACACGGCTTTCTTTAGGATAAGCAGCTAGGATTACACCTGTTTTGCCTTTATCCTTACCAGAGATGACTCTTACTTTATCACCTTTTTTTACATGCATCTGTGCGCACCTCCTTAAAGGCAATTAAATTTGAAATTATAATACTTCTGGAGCTAAAGAAACAATTTTCATAAAGTTGTTATCGCGAAGTTCACGGGCAACTGGTCCGAAGATACGAGTACCACGTGGGCTTTTGTCGTCTTTGATAATTACACATGCGTTTTCATCAAAACGAATGTAAGAACCATCATTACGGCGAGCACCGCTCTTTGTACGTACAATAACAGCTTTAACCACATCACCTTTTTTAACAACGCCACCAGGTGTTGCTTGTTTTACTGTACATACGATCACATCACCAATACCAGCAGTTTTGCGACCAGAACCTCCAAGAACTTTAATCGTAAGTACTTCACGAGCACCAGAGTTGTCAGCAACTTTTAAACGTGATTCTTGTTGAATCATGTGTGTAACCTCCCTTCGGAATGAACATAATCCGAACCATTAAATAATTACAGCTTTTTCTACTACTTCTACTAAACGGAAGCGTTTTGTAGCTGAAAGTGGGCGAGTTTCCATAATACGAACTACATCGCCAGTCTTAGCTTGGTTTTGCTCATCATGAGCCTTAAACTTTTTAGAGTACTTAACGCGTTTACCGTATAATGGATGCTTTTTATATGTTTCGACAAGAACAGTAACAGTCTTATCCATTTTGTCAGAAACTACGCGTCCTGTGTAAACTTTGCGTTGGTTACGTTCACTCATAGTGTGAACCTCCTCTCAATCATTACTTGTTAACGCTGATTTCTCTTTCACGAACAACCGTCTTCATGCGAGCAATCGATTTGCGTACTTCACGAATACGAGCTGTGTTTTCAAGTTGTCCTGTCGCCAATTGAAAGCGAAGGTTGAAAAGCTCTTCTTTTAAAGATTTTACTTTTTGTTCAATTTCAGCAGTGGTAAGGTCACGTAGTTCATTAGCTTTCACTTGATTCACCACCAATTTCTTCTCGTTTTACAAACTTACATTTAACAGGAAGTTTGTGCATTGCAAGTCGAAGTGCTTCACGTGCGATTTCTTCAGAAACGCCAGCAATTTCGAACATAATCTTTCCAGGTTTAACAACAGCTACCCAGCCTTCTGGAGCACCTTTACCGGAACCCATCCGCACTTCTAATGGCTTAGCAGTGTAAGGCTTGTGTGGGAAAATTTTAATCCAAACTTTACCGCCACGTTTCATGTAACGTGTCATCGCAATACGAGCAGCTTCGATTTGACGGTTTGTGATCCAAGAAGCTTCAAGTGCTTGTAGGCCGTATTCACCGAAAGTTACTTCAGTACCGCCTTTAGCGTTACCACGCATGTTACCACGGTGTTGACGGCGATATTTTACGCGTTTTGGCAATAACATGATTATTTGCCTCCTTCCGCATTTTTCTTCTTAGTAGGAAGGACTTCTCCCTTATAGATCCATACCTTTACGCCAAGCTTACCATATGTTGTATCAGCTTCAGCTGTAGCATAGTCGATATCAGCGCGAAGAGTATGAAGTGGAACAGTTCCCTCGCTGTAATGTTCAGAACGAGCGATATCAGCGCCGCCAAGACGACCAGATACCATTGTTTTGATACCTTTCGCACCAGCACGCATAGCACGTTGGATAACTTGCTTTTGTGCACGACGGAAAGATACACGGTTTTCTAATTGACGAGCAATATTTTCAGCTACTAGTTTCGCATCAAGATCAGCTCTCTTGATTTCAAGAATGTTGATATGAACGCGTTTGCCAGTTAGTTGATTTAAAGCTTTACGAAGTGCTTCAACTTCAGTACCGCCTTTACCGATAACCATACCAGGTTTAGCTGTATGGATTGTAACATTCACACGGTTAGCAGCACGTTCGATTTCTACTTTAGAAACAGAAGCATCTTTTAAACGCTTCGTGATGTACTCACGAATTTTAAGGTCTTCGTGTAAAAGAGTAGCGAAGTCTTTACCTGCGTACCATTTAGATTCCCAATCACGGATGATTCCGATACGCAAACCGACTGGATTTACTTTTTGACCCACAGCTTATCCCTCCTTCTTTTCTGATAAAACGATTGTAATGTGGCTTGTGCGTTTGTTAATTTGGCTTGCACGGCCCATAGCGCGAGGACGGAAACGTTTTAGTGTCGGTCCTTCATCAACGAATGCTTGAGTAACAACTAAGTTATTAACGTCCATTTCGTAGTTGTGCTCAGCATTTGCCATAGCTGATTTTAATACTTTTTCTACGATTGGAGAAGCAGCCTTAGGAGTGAGATTTAAAATCGCCACCGCTTCACCAATTTGCTTTCCTCGGATTAAATCAACGACTAAACGTGCTTTACGAGGAGCAATACGAACTGTTCTTGCAACAGCTTTAGCTTGCATTTGGATGCCCTCCTCTCTTAACGTCTTGTTTTCTTATCATCGTTACCATGGCCTTTGTAAGCACGTGTTGGAGCGAATTCTCCAAGCTTGTGTCCTACCATGTCTTCAGTAACATAAACAGGCACATGTTTGCGACCATCATAAACTGCGATTGTGTGGCCGATAAATTGTGGGAAGATCGTAGAACGGCGAGACCAAGTTTTAATAACTTGTTTACTCTCAGTTTCATTTAACTTTTCGACCTTAACCATTAAATGATCATCAACAAATGGTCCTTTTTTCAAGCTGCGACCCATGAAGGAACCTCCCTTCGTGACTGTTCTACGGTTCTTTCTTTGAACCGTAGTTCAATCCCGTTATTTTTTACGACGACGTACAATAAACTTATCTGATTTGTTTTTCTTCTTACGGGTTTTGTAACCAAGAGTTGGTTTACCCCAAGGAGACATTGGTGACTTACGTCCGATTGGTGAACGTCCTTCACCACCACCGTGTGGGTGATCGTTAGGGTTCATTACTGATCCACGTACAGTTGGGCGCTTACCTAACCAACGAGAACGACCAGCTTTACCAATGTTAATAAGTTCGTGTTGTTCGTTACCTACTTGACCGATTGAAGCGCGGCACTCAGCAAGAATCATACGAACTTCACCAGAAGTTAAACGCACAAGTACGTATTTACCTTCTTTACCAAGAACTTGTGCAGATGTACCAGCAGAACGAACTAGCTGACCACCCTTACCTGGTTTTAACTCAATGTTGTGTACTACTGTACCAACAGGAATGTTTGCTAATGGAAGAGCGTTACCCACTTTAATATCAGCCTCAGGGCCTGACATTACTTCCATGCCAACTTGTAGATTTTTTGGAGCTAAGATATAACGCTTTTCTCCATCCACATAGTTGATTAATGCAATATTTGCAGAACGGTTTGGATCGTACTCGACAGTGGCAACGCGTCCTGGAATGCCATCTTTGTTACGTTTGAAATCGATGATACGATATTGACGCTTATGGCCGCCACCTTGATGACGAACAGTTAACTTACCTTGGTTATTACGGCCGCCTTTTCTCGTTAATGGAGCTAATAGAGATTTCTCTGGAGTGCTAGTTGTGATTTCTGCGAAATCAGAAGTAGTCATTCCGCGACGACCATTAGAGGTAGGTTTGTACTTTTTAATCGCCATTTTATTTCCCTCCTCTTCTTGTTAGGTTCTTATGCTTCAAAGAATTCGATTTCTTTGCTGTCAGCAGTTAATTTTACAATTGCTTTACGACGTTTGTTTGTGTATCCGCCGAATTTACCCATACGCTTGAACTTACCTTTGTAGTTCATGATGTTTACTTTCTCAACTTCAACGCCGAAGATTTCTTTGATCGCATCTTTGACTTGTGTTTTGTTAGCTCTAACATCAACTTCAAACGTATATTTCTTTTCAGCCATTAGGTCAGTAGAACGCTCAGTGATAACGGGGCGCTTAATGATATCGCGTGCATCCATTATGCAAGCACCTCCTCTACTTTTTCAACCGCTGCTTTAGTCATGATTAATTGATCATGATTAACAACATCTAATACGTTAATGCCATTAGCTGTTACTACTGTTACACCAGGAATGTTACGAGCAGAAAGTGCTACGTTCTCATCTAGGTCAGCTGTAACGATCAAAGCTTTCTTCTCAACAGAAAGACCAGCTAATACAGCTTTAAAGTCCTTTGTCTTTGGAGCTTCGAATGCTAAGTTTTCTAATACTACAATGTTTTCTTCTAGAACTTTAGAAGATAACGCAGATTTAATCGCTAAGCGACGAACCTTTTTAGGTAATGTATAGCTGTAGCTGCGTGGTGTTGGACCGAATACAATACCACCTCCGCGCCATTGTGGAGAACGAATTGACCCTTGACGTGCACGGCCAGTTCCTTTTTGACGCCATGGTTTACGACCACCGCCGCGTACTTCAGAACGAATTTTTGTTTTATGAGTACCTTGACGTAATGAAGCTCTTTGCATAACAATCGCTTCGAATAATACGTGTTGGTTAGGCTCAATACCAAAAACTGCTTCATTAAGTTCGATTTCACCAACTTGTGAACCGTTTTGGTTTAATAATGCTACTTTAGGCATTCCTTTGTTCCTCCTTTCTTAAAATCTATTTATGCTTTAACTGCACCTTTGATTTTTAATAATGCTTTTTTAGCTCCTGGTACGTTACCTTTGATTAGAAGTAAGTTGCGTTCAACGTCAACTTTAATAACTTCAAGGTTTTGAACAGTAACTTGATCTCCACCCATGCGTCCTGGTAATAATTTACCTTTGAATACGCGGTTTGGAGCAACAGGTCCCATTGAACCAGGGCGACGGTGATAACGAGAACCGTGGGCCATTGGGCCGCGTGATTGTCCGTGGCGCTTAATTACACCTTGGAAACCTTTACCCTTTGAGATTCCTGTTACATCTACGATATCGCCTGCAGCGAATAAATCAACTTTGACTTCTTGACCAACTTCATATCCTGCTAAGTCGTCTCCGCGGAATTCGCGAATGAAGCGCTTAGGAGCAGTGTTTGCTTTAGCAACATGTCCTTTTTCAGGTTTGTTAGCTAACTTTTCACGTTTGTCTTCAAAACCAACTTGAACCGCAACATATCCATCGCTATCAACTGATTTCTTTTGAAGAATTACGTTTGGAGCTACCTCAACCACAGTTACAGGGATTAAGTTGCCGTTTTCTGCAAATACTTGAGTCATACCAATCTTTCTTCCTAAGATTCCTTTGGTCATTTAAGTCACACCTCCTATAGAATGTTTGTTTATTTGTATTAAAGTTTAATTTCAATATCGACGCCAGATGGTAAGTCTAAACGCATTAACGCATCAACTGTTTGTGGAGTTGGGTTAACGATGTCGATTAGACGCTTATGTGTCCGTTGTTCGAATTGCTCACGTGAATCTTTGTACTTATGCACCGCACGAAGAATCGTGTAAATAGTTTTTTCAGTCGGTAGCGGAATTGGACCAGATACAGCCGCACCAGAACGTTTTGCTGTTTCAACGATTTTTTCTGCAGATTGATCAAGGATTCTGTGATCATACGCTTTTAAACGGATACGAATTTTTTGTTTTGCCATTATTTTCCCTCCTTTATTCGCCTATTTTCAAAAATAGACATTCTCAGTGGAAATTTCCCTCACACACTCGCCATGGCAAAGCGGCCGGGTGTGTCAGCAACCTTCCACATCATCGCAGTCAAAGACCAACATTGTCTATTATACATAAAACATAAAAGAAACGCAACATCTATTAAGATTTTTTTCTTTATGTTTCTGTCCTGAACACTTTTCTTATTATAGCGGCTGTAAAATACTTTTTCAACTGAAATTATCATTCTCCAATAATATCCTAATTTGAAATGCGGAAACGCCTTGGTCAGCCCCGACAGGCAAATGTTCTTCGGTAAGAAAAGTCCGCACTTTGACTTTTATTGCCGAAGGTTATTTGACCCGAGGGGCTAGGCGTTGGAGCTAGACAGTTTTCAAAGTTAAATTTCAATTCTATTTATATAGAAGAAACTCGGTATATATCTATCTGAAGACACAAAAAAAGCAGATGGATCGTCACCCATCTGCTTTCATATTAAGAATTACTCAGTGATTGTAGTGATTGAACCTGAACCTACTGTACGTCCACCCTCACGGATAGAGAACTTTGTTCCTTCTTCGATCGCGATTGGAGCGATAAGTTCAACAGTCATTTCGATATGGTCGCCAGGCATAACCATTTCAGTTCCTTCTGGAAGATTACAGATACCAGTAATATCAGAAGTACGGAAATAGAATTGTGGACGATAGTTAGTGAAGAATGGAGTGTGACGTCCACCTTCTTCTTTTGATAATACATAAACTTGTGCTTTAAACTTTGTGTGTGGAGTGATTGATTTTGGCTTAGCCAAAACTTGACCACGTTCGATATCTTCACGAGCTACACCACGAAGTAGGGCACCAATGTTGTCACCAGCTTCAGCGAAATCAAGAAGCTTACGGAACATTTCTACACCTGTTACAGTAGTAGATTTTGGCTCTTCAGTGAAACCTACGATTTCAACTACGTCACCAACTTTAACTACACCACGCTCAACACGTCCTGTAGCAACTGTTCCACGACCAGTGATTGAGAATACGTCCTCAACTGGCATCATGAAAGGCTTGTCAGTGTCACGTGTTGGAGTTGGGATGAATTCGTCAACAGCAGTCATAAGTTCAAGAACTTTCTCTTCCCAAGCTGCTTCACCTTCTAATGCTTTAAGAGCAGAACCTTTGATAACTGGAGTGTCATCGCCAGGGAAATCGTATTCTGATAATAGATCACGAATTTCCATTTCTACTAATTCAAGAAGTTCTTCGTCATCAACCATGTCACACTTGTTCATGAATACAACAAGGTAAGGTACGCCTACCTGACGAGAAAGAAGAATGTGCTCACGAGTTTGTGGCATTGGACCATCAGTAGCAGATACTACTAAGATACCGCCGTCCATTTGTGCAGCACCAGTGATCATGTTTTTAACATAGTCAGCGTGTCCTGGGCAGTCTACGTGTGCGTAGTGACGTGCGTCAGTTTCATATTCAACGTGTGCAGTAGAGATTGTGATACCACGCTCTTTTTCTTCTGGAGCACCGTCGATTTGATCGTATGCACGAGCTTCTGCTTTACCTGATTTTGCAAGTACAGAAGTGATTGCAGCAGTTAAAGTAGTTTTACCATGGTCAACGTGTCCGATTGTACCAATGTTAACGTGTGGCTTTGAACGGTCGAATTTAGCTTTTGCCATTTGGAAAATCCTCCTTTGGATTATAAAAGTTTTAAGTATATTAGGTAGAAACTGCGAATATGTTTGTCCATATTTCACAGTTTCTATGCTTACATAAGTAGTTATACTTTAAACAAAGGTGAAAATCAATTATTCACCTTTATTTTTTTTGATAATTTCTTCAGAAACTGATTTTGGAACTTCTTCGTAGTGATCGAAGTGCATAGAGAATACTCCACGCCCTTGAGTACTTGAACGAAGTGCAGTTGCATAACCAAACATTTCTGAAAGTGGAACCATAGCACGAACTACTTGTGCGTTACCGCGTGCTTCCATACCTTCAACGCGGCCACGACGTGCAGTGATTTGTCCCATGATATCCCCTAGGTATTCTTCTGGGATAACAACTTCAACCCTCATCATAGGTTCAAGGATAACTGGGCTACACTTAGACGCAGCATTTTTAAGTGCCATTGAAGCGGCGATCTTAAACGCCATCTCAGATGAGTCAACATCATGGTAAGAACCGTCAAATAGACGAGCTTTAATATCAACTAATGGATATCCAGCAAGAACTCCACGATCTAGTGAATCTTCAAGACCAGCTTGAACAGCAGGGATGTATTCACGAGGAACAACACCACCAACAATTCCGTTTACGAATTCGAATCCTTTACCTTCATCATTAGGTGAGAATTCAATCCAAACGTGACCATACTGTCCACGACCACCAGATTGACGTGCGAATTTACCTTCAACTTGTGCAGAAGCACGGAAAGTTTCGCGATAGGCAACCTGAGGCGCACCTACATTTGCTTCGACCTTAAATTCACGACGCATACGATCAACGATGATATCTAGGTGAAGTTCACCCATACCAGCGATGATTACTTGTCCAGTTTCCTGGTCAGTGTGCGCACGGAATGTCGGATCTTCTTCTTGAAGCTTTTGTAGAGCAGTTGTCATTTTGTCTTGGTCAGCTTTTGACTTAGGTTCAACTGAAAGTTGAATTACAGGCTCTGGGAATTGCATTGACTCAAGGATAACAGGGTTTTTGTCATCACATAGAGTATCTCCAGTAGTTGTATCTTTCAGACCTACAGCGGCAGCGATGTCACCAGCAAAAACCTTAGAGATTTCTTGACGGCTGTTCGCGTGCATTTGTAAGATTCGTCCGATACGCTCACGCTTGCCTTTAGTTGAGTTCTGAACATATGATCCAGATTCTAAAGTACCAGAGTAAACGCGGAAGAACGTTAATTTACCAACATATGGGTCAGTCATAACTTTAAACGCAAGAGCAGAGAATGGCTCTTCATCGCTAGAATGACGTTCAACAAGTTCTTCTTCATCATCAATAGCGTGTCCTTTGATTGCAGGAACATCTAGTGGAGATGGAAGGTAATCAATAACGGCATCTAGCATTAACTGAACACCTTTGTTTTTGAAAGCTGATCCACAAATTACTGGATAGAATTCAACGTTAACAGTACCTTTACGAATCCCTGCTTTTAGCTCTTCTTTAGTGAGTTCTTCCCCACCCAGGTACTTTTCCATTAACTCTTCATCTAATTCAGCTACTGCTTCAACTAGCTTTTCGCGATATTCTTCAGCTTGTGCCATATATTCTTCTGGGATTTCACGAACTTCAATATCAGTTCCTAAATCGTTACCATAGAATACAGCATTCATTTCCACAAGGTCAATGATAGCTTCGAATTCATCTTCAGCACCGATTGGTAACTGAATTGGATGTGCATTCGCTTGTAAACGGTCATGGATTGTACCTACTGAGTATAAGAAGTCGGCTCCAATTTTGTCCATTTTATTAACGAATACAACACGTGGTACACCGTAAGTTGTTGCTTGACGCCAAACTGTTTCAGTTTGAGGCTCAACACCAGACTGTGCATCTAGTACAGCTACCGCACCATCAAGTACACGTAGGGAACGTTCAACTTCAACCGTGAAGTCTACGTGTCCTGGTGTGTCGATGATATTTACGCGGTGGCCTTTCCATTGTGCAGTTGTTGCTGCGGAAGTAATTGTGATTCCGCGTTCTTGCTCCTGCTCCATCCAGTCCATCTGAGAAGCGCCTTCATGTGTTTCACCGATTTTATGAATCTTACCAGTGTAATAAAGAACACGCTCAGTGGTAGTCGTTTTACCGGCATCGATGTGAGCCATGATACCGATATTACGTGTGTTTGCTAAGGAGAACTCTCTTGCCATTTGGTCTTTCTCCTTCCTAGTTTGGAATGAAATATTTTATATTGAAGGTTAGATTACCAACGATAGTGAGCAAACGCTTTGTTTGCTTCTGCCATTTTGTGTGTATCTTCACGCTTCTTAACAGATGCACCAGTGTTGTTAGCTGCATCCATGATTTCATTAGCTAAACGCTCTTCCATCGTCTTTTCACCGCGAAGACGAGCGTAGTTTACTAACCAACGAAGACCAAGAGTTGTGCGGCGATCAGGACGCACCTCAACTGGTACTTGGTAGTTTGCACCACCTACACGGCGAGCCTTAACTTCTAATACAGGCATGATGTTTTTCATAGCTGCTTCAAAAGTTTCCATTGGCTCTTTGCCAGTACGTTCGCGAATAGTATCAAACGCAGAGTAAAGAATTTCTTGTGACTTACCTCTTTTACCGTCAACCATCATTTTGTTGATTAAACGAGTAACTAATTTTGAATTGTAAAGCGGATCTGGTAACACGTCTCTTTTTGCTACAGGACCTTTACGTGGCATATTTTTTCCTCCTTTCAAAGAAGCTATTATTAAAGTTATTATTATTTCTTAGCTGCTTTTGGTCTCTTAGTACCATATTTTGAGCGACCTTGCATACGGTTGTTTACACCAGCAGTATCAAGAGCTCCACGTACGATGTGATAACGTACCCCTGGTAAGTCTTTTACACGTCCTCCACGAATAAGAACAACGCTGTGCTCTTGAAGATTGTGTCCGATACCAGGAATGTATGCAGTCACCTCGATACCATTTGTCAAACGTACACGTGCATATTTACGTAACGCTGAGTTTGGTTTCTTTGGAGTCATTGTACCAACACGAGTACATACTCCACGTTTTTGTGGTGAAGATACATTAGTTTGTGATTTCTTGAAGCTGTTATAACCTTTGTTTAGCGCAGGTGATTTTGACTTTTCCTCTTTTGATTGACGAGGCTTGCGCACTAGTTGGTTAATAGTAGGCATGTATTTTTCCTCCCTTCATTAATTGTAAGCCCACACATCCAGGTGGTTCATTTTTGTGCAAAAACAAAGTTTTTGCAGACTTCTCTATCTACAAAAACAGTTTTTAACGGATAATAGCGACAGCTGCAGCACCAACTTCAATTCCACATGCTTTTCCGAGTTTTTTCATCGAATCTACATATCGAACCGGAACTTCCATGCCAAGAGCTACTTCTACGACTTTAGCTGTAACCTTTGTTTCAGCATCGCTTGCAACGACTAACTCTTGTACATTACCTTCCTTAAGTGCTTTAACTGCTTGTTTTGTTCCTATAACAACCTTTTGTGCCTGTAATACTTTTTCATAAGACATAAATCATATCCTCCAAAGTACCAGATGAATAGGAGCACCTTTGATATAGTATCATCTTACCAAATAGATGTCAACAAATGTTTCGATATTTTATTCAAGACGGCTATTGGTAAATTTTATTCTTAAAATAGGGTACCTGCATTTAAGCAGGTACCTCTATTCTAATTAATCAATTGCAACTGTCTCTTCAGAGGTTGTATCACGAAGAACTGGCTCCGCTTTACGGTAGCGTTGCATTCCTGTTCCAGCAGGAACAAGCTTACCGATGATAACATTCTCCTTCAAGCCAAGTAATTCATCACGCTTGCCTTTGATCGCTGCATCTGTAAGAACTCTTGTTGTTTCTTGGAAGGATGCCGCAGACAAGAATGAATCCGTTTCAAGAGATGCTTTTGTAATACCAAGTAACACCGGACGGCCTGTTGCAGGCAATTTGCCCTCAAGTAACGCCCTTTCGTTAGCATCTGTGAATTGATGAATATCAAGTAGTGTACCTGGAAGTACTTCTGTTTCACCTGCATCACCAACACGGATTTTACGTAGCATTTGGCGAACCATTACTTCTACGTGCTTATCGCCAATTTCAACCCCTTGCATGCGGTAAACTTTTTGTACTTCACGCAATAGGTACTCTTGAACAGATGTAACGTCTTTGACTTTGATTAACTCTTTCGGATCAATTGAACCTTCAGTAAGTTCTTGACCACGAGCAACCTTATCATTGATCGCCACTTTTAAACGTGCTGTATATGGAGCGTTATAAGTACGTGATTCAACTTCGCCTTGAACGACGATTTCATGTTGACGGTCACGGCCTTCATTAATTCCAACAACTACACCTTCAATTTCAGAGATAACAGCTTGACCTTTAGGGTTACGCGCTTCGAAAATCTCCTGAATACGCGGTAAACCTTGGGTAATATCGTCTCCAGCAACACCACCTGTATGGAAGGTACGCATGGTTAACTGTGTTCCTGGTTCACCAATGGATTGTGCAGCAATAATACCAACTGCTTCACCCACTTCAACTTCCTGACCAGTTGCCAAGTTACGGCCATAACATTTCTTACATACACCATGGCGTGTATTACAAGTAAATGCTGAACGAATTTTTACTGTTTCAATTCCTGCACCGACAATGATTTCTGCTAAATCTTCTGTAATTAAACCATTTTCAGGAACAAGTACTTCTTTTGTTTCAGGGTGCTTAATTGCATTACGTGCATAACGGCCAATTAAACGCTCATCAAGGCCTTCAATGATTTCTGTTCCATCTTTTAATGCACTAATTGTAAAGCCACGATCAGTACCACAATCGTCTTCACGGACAATGACATCTTGAGCAACGTCAACAAGACGACGAGTTAAGTAACCTGAGTCAGCAGTCTTAAGGGCTGTATCAGCAAGACCTTTACGCGCACCGTGCGTAGAGATAAAGTACTCTAATACAGTTAAGCCTTCACGGAAACTTGATTTAATTGGTAACTCAATGATACGACCAGCCGGGTTGGCCATCAGACCACGCATACCAGCAAGCTGTGTAAAGTTAGATGCGTTACCACGGGCACCGGAATCACTCATCATGAAAATTGGATTCGTCTTATTTAAGGATTTCATCAGCTTGCCTTGAATAACATCCTTAGCTTGAGACCATATCGCAATTACACGATCATAACGCTCTTCCTCAGTAATAAGACCGCGTCTGAATTGCTTTGTTACGTTATCAACTTTACCTTGAGCTTCTTGTAGGATTTGCTGTTTCTCGCCAAGTACGACAATGTCAGCTACACCAACGGTAATACCCGCTTTTGTAGAATGTTTAAATCCAAGATCTTTCATGCGGTCAAGCATTTTAGACGTTTCAGTAATTTTGAATCGCTTAAATACTTCTGCAATGATATTACCAAGGATTTTTTTCTTGAACGGATCTACTAATGGCATAGATTTGATTTTAGCTAGAATATCTTCACCTTTTTCAACAAAATACTTAACAGGTGTTTCAACTTCTAGGTTATGTCGAGTTGGTTCATTGATATATGGGAATGACTTCGGAAGAATCTCATTAAAAATAAGCTTACCAACAGTAGTTATTAATAGCTTATTATTTTGTTCTTCAGAGAAAGTCTCATTTCCTAATGATCCAGCATGAACCGCTACACGAGTATGGAAATGAACAAATCCATTTTGATAAGCAAGAATCGCTTCGTTTGTATCTTTGAAAATCATACCCTCACCAACTGCACCTTCACGCTCTAGAGTTAAGTAATAGTTACCTAACACCATATCCTGGGAAGGAGTAACAACCGGTTTACCATCTTTAGGGTTAAGGATGTTTTGTGCTGCAAGCATTAATAATCTAGCTTCCGCTTGCGCTTCAGATGAAAGTGGTACGTGAACAGCCATTTGGTCACCATCGAAGTCCGCATTGTATGCTGTACATACAAGTGGGTGAAGGCGAATCGCCCGTCCTTCAACAAGTGTTGGTTCAAATGCCTGGATACCTAATCTATGCAATGTAGGGGCACGGTTCAAGAGAACTGGATGCTCTCTAATAACATCTTCAAGTACATCCCATACATCTGGTGATACGCGTTCAATTTTACGTTTAGCTGATTTGATATTATGGGCTAAACCTTTTTCAACAAGTTCCTTCATAACAAATGGCTTGAAGAGTTCAAGTGCCATTTCTTTAGGAAGACCACATTGATACATTTTTAAGTTTGGACCTACAACGATTACGGAACGACCGGAATAGTCAACACGCTTACCAAGTAAGTTTTGACGGAAACGTCCTTGTTTACCCTTTAACATATGTGAAAGAGATTTTAGCGGACGGTTACCAGGTCCTGTAACTGGACGGCCACGACGACCGTTATCAATCAAGGCATCAACTGCTTCTTGGAGCATACGCTTTTCGTTTTGAACGATGATGCTTGGTGCACCAAGGTCTAATAAACGCTTTAAGCGGTTGTTACGGTTAATTACTCGACGGTATAAATCGTTTAAGTCAGAAGTCGCAAATCTTCCTCCATCCAATTGAACCATTGGACGAAGTTCAGGAGGAATAACAGGCAGTACGTCAAGAATCATCCAATCAGGTTCGTTTCCAGAACCACGGAACGCTTCTAACACTTCAAGGCGCTTAATGGCACGTGTACGACGTTGCCCTTGTGCTGTTTTTAGTTCTTCCTTTAAAATATCTACTTCTTTATTTAAATCGATATCAGAAAGAAGCTTTTTAATCGCTTCAGCACCCATGGCAGCTTGGAATTTGTTTCCGTACTTTTCACGATAGGCACGATATTCTTTTTCAGATAGAAGCTGCTTTTTATCAAGAGCAGTATCTCCTGATTCTGTCACTACATAAGAAGCAAAGTAAATAATTTCTTCTAATGCACGAGGGGACATATCTAGAACAAGTCCCATTCGGCTCGGGATTCCTTTGAAATACCAAATATGAGATACAGGTGCTGCTAGTTCGATGTGACCCATACGCTCACGACGAACTTTTGCACGAGTTACTTCAACCCCACATCGGTCACAAACAACGCCTTTATAACGGACACGCTTATATTTACCGCAATGACATTCCCAATCCTTTGTTGGACCAAAAATTCGTTCGCAGAATAAACCGTCCTTTTCAGGCTTTAACGTACGATAGTTAATGGTTTCTGGCTTTTTCACTTCTCCGAATGACCATGAACGGATTTTATCCGGTGAAGCAAGACCAATTTTCATATACTCAAAATTATTAACGTCAAGCAAGGGGCCTACCTCCCTTTACGATCTTCAGGTTCTACCCTAATGCGAAAAGCGGAAGCGCACACACAGGTTGTGCGCTTCAACTCGTATATTTAATTAATTACTCTTTTGAACCTACTTTTTCAGATTCAAGGCTTGGCGCATCTGGAACAATATTTAACGTATCGACTTGTTGTAAGTCATCCTCGTCTTCCGTATCGCGCATTTCTATTTCTTTTTCATCACCAGATAGGATTTTCACATCCATACCTAAGCTCTGAAGTTCTTTAATTAATACTTTAAATGACTCAGGAACGCCTGGTTCTGGTACATTTTCACCTTTAACAATGGCTTCATATGTTTTCACACGACCAACGACGTCATCTGATTTAACAGTAAGGATTTCTTGAAGAGTATATGCAGCACCGTAAGCTTCAAGTGCCCATACCTCCATCTCTCCGAAACGCTGTCCACCAAATTGTGCTTTACCACCAAGTGGCTGCTGTGTAACAAGAGAGTATGGTCCAGTTGAACGAGCATGAAGTTTATCGTCAACCATGTGCGCTAGTTTAATCATATACATAACACCAACGGATACACGGTTATCGAATGGTTCTCCAGAGCGGCCGTCATATAGGACAGTTTTCGCATCGCGAGCCATACCTGCTTCTTCAATTGTTCCCCAAACATCTTCCTCACGCGCTCCGTCAAATACTGGAGTGGCAACGTGAATATTAAGTGCTCTTGCAGCCATACCAAGGTGAAGCTCAAGCACCTGACCGATGTTCATACGTGAAGGTACCCCTAATGGGTTTAACATGATGTCGACTGGTGTACCATCTGGTAAATAAGGCATATCTTCTTCTGGTAAAATCCTTGAAATAACCCCTTTGTTACCATGTCGTCCTGCCATTTTATCGCCTTCATGAATCTTACGCTTCTGAACGATATAAACACGAACAAGCTGATTAACACCTGGTGGCAGTTCATCTCCATCTTCACGATTGAAGACTTTAACATCATGAACAATACCGCCGCCGCCATGTGGAACTCGCAATGACGTATCACGAACTTCACGTGCTTTTTCTCCAAAGATCGCATGTAATAGACGTTCTTCAGCCGTTAATTCTGTTACACCTTTAGGCGTAACCTTACCAACTAGAAGATCACCATCTTTTACTTCAGCACCTGTGCGAATAATACCGCGTTCATCCAAATTACGAAGTGCATCTTCACCTACGTTTGGAATATCACGTGTAATCTCTTCAGGTCCTAGCTTTGTATCTCGAGATTCTGACTCATATTCTTCAATATGAATGGATGTATACACATCGTCTTTTACAAGACGCTCACTCATAATGATCGCATCTTCATAGTTATAACCATCCCAAGTCATAAAGGCAACAAGAACGTTACGTCCAAGTGCTAACTCACCTAATTCCATTGAAGGACCATCAGCAAGAATTTCACCTTTTTTCACTCGATTACCTACAGCAACGATTGGACGTTGGTTGTAGCAAGTACCTTGGTTAGAACGGATAAACTTTAATAAACGATATTTCTTAAGATCGCCTTTTACTTCTTGGCCATCTACTTCTTTCATTTCACGAACCCAAACCTCACGGGCTTCAACGTGTTCTACGATACCATCAGTCTTACAAATGACGGCTGCACCGGAGTCTTTTCCTGATACATATTCCATACCTGTACCAACTCTTGGAGCCTCTGGCTGCATAAGAGGTACTGCTTGACGCTGCATGTTTGCACCCATCAAGGCACGGTTGGAGTCATCGTTTTCTAAGAACGGAATACAAGCTGTTGCGGCAGAAACAACCTGTTTTGGTGATACATCCATATAATCGATACGGTCGCGATTAACAACAGTGTTCTCACCACGGAAACGTGCAACAACATCTGCATCAATGAACGAACCATCATCACCAAGACGGGAATTCGCCTGTGCGACTACATAGTTATCCTCTTCATCCGCTGTTAAGTAATCGATCCGGCTTGTTACCTTGCCAGTGTCAGGGTCAACACGACGGTAAGGTGTTTCAATAAAGCCGAAACGGTTTACTTTTGCATAGGATGATAGTGAGTTAATCAAACCAATATTTGGACCTTCCGGCGTCTCAATCGGACACATACGTCCATAGTGGGAATAGTGAACGTCACGAACTTCAAAGCCTGCGCGCTCACGTGTTAAACCACCAGGTCCTAGTGCAGATAGACGGCGCTTATGCGTTAATTCAGCAAGTGGATTTGTTTGATCCATGAACTGAGATAACTGAGAGCTTCCGAAGAACTCCTTAATCGATGCAATAACTGGACGAATATTAATTAGCTGCTGTGGTGTGATTGTTGCTGTATCTTGAATAGACATTCTTTCACGTACTACACGTTCCATACGGGATAAACCGATACGGAATTGATTTTGCAATAATTCACCAACAGAACGTAGACGTCTGTTACCTAAATGGTCGATATCATCTGTATCGCCTACTCCATGCAATAAATTGAAGAAGTAGCTGATTGAAGCAATGATATCTGCAGGTGTAATATTTTTAATTGGTTCCGCCACATAGGCATTACCCAATACATTAATTACTTTCTCATTTTCATCACCAGGTGCATAAATCTTAATGCCCTGTAAAGTGATTTCATCCTCAACCACACCGCCAGCAGGATTAAAGCCTTTGAAATTAATGTTCTTTTCAAGTGCAGGGATAATTCTATCTAGGTTTCTTCTATCTAGAACGGTTCCCTTTTCAGCGATAATTTCACCTGTTTCAGGATCAGCAAGCGATTCTGCTAAACGTTGGTTAAATAAACGGTTTTTAATATGAAGCTTCTTATTAATTTTGTAGCGTCCTACATTTGCAAGATCGTAGCGCTTTGGATCAAAGAAGCGAGAAACTAATAAGCTTTTTGCGTTATCAACTGTAGGTGGTTCACCTGGACGTAGACGCTCATAGATTTCAAGAAGCGCTTTATCCACACCTTCTGTGTTGTCCTTCTCAAGAGTATTACGAATATACTCATTGTCTCCAATCAATTCAATGATTTCTTGATCAGAGCCGAAGCCTAATGCACGCAAAAGAACCGTAACGGGCAGTTTCCGAGTACGATCTATTCTCACATATACGACATCTTTGGCATCTGTTTCATATTCCAGCCAAGCGCCGCGGTTTGGAATTACAGTAGCTGTAAATCCTCTTTTTCCATTTTTATCAAGTTTTCCACTAAAGTAAACGCTCGGTGAACGCACTAATTGTGAAACAATAACGCGTTCTGCCCCATTAATGACGAACGTACCTGTTTCAGTCATAAGTGGGAAATCACCCATGAATACATCTTGATCTTTTACTTCGCCTGTTTCTTTGTTCACAAGACGTACTTTTACACGTAATGGAGCAGAATATGTAACGTCCCGTTCTTTTGATTCTTCTACAGAATACTTTGGATCGCCAAGGCTGTAATCAATAAATTCCAGTGATAGGTTACCAGTAAAGTCTTCGATCGGTGAAATATCTTGGAACATTTCACGCAATCCCTCATCCAGAAACCATTGATATGAAGAGGTTTGGATTTCAATAAGATTTGGTAATTCTAAAACTTCACTGATTCGTGCGTAACTTCTTCGTTGGCGGTGTCGTCCATACTGAACTAGTTGACCTGTCAACTGATTCACCCCTCAAATCAAGCGTTTTTTAATAAATCTATTAACGTCTACCGGAAGGAAAAATAACCCTTCTCATTAGACAAAAAGAAAAAGGGTTTTTTACTCAAAAACCACATTTTCACATTTTGACTATTATTTTGTCATCATTTCCTTCTAATCCATATTTTATACTAAAAACTTCAGTATTTTAAGGAATAATTCGGAAATTATTATGATGGCATTTTATAATGCTACCACAACGCAAATTCCCAGTCAACTACTTTATCGCTTTAACAATAAAATAACCTTTGGATTTGTCAATAGTCTCTACTTCGGAAAATAGTGTCTTTAATTTTTCAATGGCAGATGGTGCACCTTGTTCTCTTTTGAATTACTACCCACAGCTCACCATTCGAAACAAGATGATTATAGCTTTGTTCAAAAATATCATGCACTGTCTGTTTTCCCGCTCTTATAGGCGGATTGGTTAGGATTGCAGCGAAATTCATTTCTTTTACATTTATTAACCTGTCACTTTCATACACTTTAACATTTTCGATCTTGTTTAATGCTGCATTTTCTTTTGACAGTTGAATCGCCCGTTCATTCACATCTACCATATGAACCACACGATCATGATACTGTTTCGCAATAGACAAACCGATAGGACCGTAGCCGCAGCCTACATCCAGAACGAATCCTTCTGTCTGAGGCATTTCAAAAGACTCAATTAATAAACGTGAGCCAAAATCTACTTCTCTTTTTGAAAAAACACCGTTATCCGTCTTAAAACGGAAGAGGTTATTTTTTAACGTAAAATCCCAAAATTTCGGATCACTTTCAACCTTCTGGGTACGAGAATAGTAGTGTTCAGACATAAAGCTCACCTCCCGAGGAGTATATAATGAAGAAAAACGAGGAATTCCTTTTAACCATTCAAAGCATTTCCGTTCTTAAAATAGCCAAAAAAAGCCCGCTTATACAGCGAGCTTTTCTATATGGTTATTACTTAACTTCAACGTTAGCTCCAACTTCATCAAGCTTAGCTTTGATTGCTTCAGCATCTTCTTTAGACACGCCTTCTTTGATTGCTTTTGGAGTGTTGTCAACAAGATCTTTTGCTTCTTTAAGACCAAGGCCTGTGATTTCACGAACAACCTTGATAACTTTGATTTTTTGATCTCCAGCGCTAGCAAGGATTACATCAAATTCAGTTTGCTCTTCAACAGCAGCAGCACCAGCGCCGCCAACCATTGCTACAGGAGCAGCAGCAGTTACGCCGAATTCTTCTTCGATTGCTTTTACAAGATCGTTAAGTTCTAAAACAGTCATAGATTTAACTGCTTCAATGATTTGTTCTTTAGTCATGATTAAATTTCCTCCTTAGTTTTGGTTGCATTTTATTTGGTAGGCCTCAGATTAACTTACGCGCCTTGTTCTTCTTTTTGATCTGCCACTGCTTTTGTAGCAAGAGCAAGATTGCGAATTGGAGCTTGTAGTACGCTGAGTAGCATAGAAAGCAAGCCTTCGCGTGATGGTAGGTCAGCAAGAGCTTTAATTTCTTCAGCTGATGCGACGTTTCCTTCAATTACACCCGCTTTAAGTTCAAGCGCTTCGTGCTTTTTAGCAAAGTCATTCAGGATTTTAGCTGGCGCTACTACATCTTCAGTACTGAACGCGATTGCGTTAGGACCTGTTAATGCGTCATTTAAGCTAGAAAGCTCAGCAGCATCAGCAGCACGGCGTACCATTGAATTCTTGTAAACTTTAAATTCAACGCCTGCTTCGCGAAGTTGTTTACGAAGTTCAGTTACTTCTCCAACTGAAAGACCACGATAATCAACAACGACAGTTGATACACTTGCTTTTAACTTATCAGTAATTTCGTCAACTATTTGTTTTTTTACTTCGATTGCACTGCTCATCTTTACACCTCCTGTAGTTTATCTACATTTATACCAGGCAAGTAAAAGCCTCCATATCAATCATAAGACATGGAGGCAGCATACAACAGCCGAAAGTTTTCAGCCAATTCTATCGCATTACCTCGGCAGGTTATTAAGCTATAATGCCCCTGCTGTCTACAGTACAAATGTTTATTATATTAAACAACAAAATACATTATATAAAATGCATTTCAGAATGTCAATTGGTAAAAATTACTTAGCTACAACTGAAGAAGGATCTATCTTCACACCAGGTCCCATAGTTGAAGCAACAGTAACGTTCTTCATATAAGTTCCTTTTGCAGCTGAAGGTTTAACTTTAAGCAATGTTTCAAACACAGTTTGGAAGTTTTCAACAAGCTTTTCGTTTTCGAAAGATGCTTTACCGATTGGTACATGAATGTTACCAGACTTGTCAACACGGTATTCAACTTTACCTGCTTTGATTTCGTTGATCGCTCTTGTTACATCAAATGTAACTGTACCTGTTTTAGGGTTTGGCATTAAGCCTTTAGGTCCTAATACACGTCCAAGTTTACCAACTTCACCCATCATGTCAGGAGTTGCTACGATTACATCAAATTCAAACCAACCTTGTTGGATTTTGTTGATGTATTCAGAATCACCTACATAATCAGCACCAGCTGCTTCTGCTTCTTTCACTTTCTCACCCTTTGCGAATACTAAAACGCGTTGAGTTTTACCAGTTCCGTTTGGAAGCACAACTGCACCACGGATTTGTTGGTCAGCTTTCTTAGGATCAACGCCTAAGCGGAAAGCCACTTCAAGAGTAGCGTCAAATTTTGTGTAGTTAGTTTTCTTCGCAAGATCAATTGCTTCTGCAACTGGGTATGCTGTTAAACGATCTACAAGCTTTGCAGCTTCTAAATACTTTTTACCTTTTTTAGCCATTTTTATTTCCTCCTAGAATGTGGTTTTAGCGGAATAACCTCCCACGAATAAAGGTTGCGTAATAACGCAACCCCACTCATTACAACAATAAAACTAACATGGATTAATCTTCGATTACGATACCCATGCTGCGTGCAGTACCTTCAACCATGCGCATTGCTGCTTCAACGCTTGCTGCGTTTAGGTCAGGCATTTTTTGTTCCGCAATCTCGCGTACTTTATCACGCTTTACTGTTGCTACTTTATTACGGTTAGGTTCACCTGAACCAGACTGGATTCCAGCTGCTACTTTCAAAAGAACGGCAGCAGGAGGAGTTTTCGTAATAAATGTAAATGAACGGTCTTCAAATACCGTGATTTCAACAGGGATAATCAAACCAGCTTGATCTGCTGTACGGGCGTTAAATTCTTTACAGAATCCCATGATATTAACACCTGCTTGACCTAATGCAGGACCAACCGGTGGCGCTGGGTTAGCTTTACCAGCAGGGATTTGCAATTTAACCATTTTAATTACTTTTTTAGCCACGAGACACACCTCCTTAAAGTCCGTGATGTGGTTAATGGGGTATTTACCCCTCCCACTCAACAATAGTCTTTATATTATAATCATAAAGAACTTTACAAAAGTCTTGTCTCCATTGGAGACATACTGACCTATGAAATATTACCACTTTTTAAAAATGATTTCAAGTTTTTTTACAATGTCAGATTATTTTTCTTTAAAAAACGCCTTATTAAGGTAGTTCTTACAGTTTCTCAATCTGTGTAAAATCAAGTTCAACCGGAGTATCTCGGCCAAACATATTTACAAGAACTTTAAGTTTCGCTTTGTCCTTGTCCATTTCTTCAATAGATCCAGTGAAGTTGGCAAAAGGGCCTTCTTTTACGCGGACCGTTTCACCAATTTCATAATCAATATCCACACGTTTTTCTTCTACGCCCATGCGCTTCAGTAACACTACTACTTCTTCTGGCAGTAATGGTGTTGGTTTTGAACCTGAACCAGCCGAGCCAACAAACCCAGTGACACCTGGTGTATTACGTACGACATACCAAGAATCATCTGTCATGACGATCTCAACAAGTACATATCCAGGGAATACTTTACGTTTTACTACCTTTTTCTTACCGTTTTTGATTTCTGTTTCTTCTTCTTCTGGAACAACTACGCGGAAGATTTTATCCGACATGCCCATTGATTCGACACGTTTTTCTAAGTTGGCCTTTACTTTATTTTCATAACCTGAGTAAGTATGAACTACATACCAATTCTTTTCCATTTAAGAGGACTGACGTCCGTCCCTCCCTATTTCTAAAAGATAAAAACTATTTTTTAAGCAAATAAAAAACCCGTCAAAACGGGCTTTTAGCTAAAATTTCCTTTGATGTTTACCATTATACCATGAAAGTTGGTTTATTATTCAAGAATTAAGCGAATCAATTTTGAAATTCCTAAATCAAGAACAGCAAAGAATGCTGCGAAAAAAACAACAGTAGATAAAACGGTAACAGTAGAACGAGTCAGCTCACTGCGTTTTGGCCAGCTAACTTTTCTCATTTCGCGTAAAACATCACTGAAGAACTTCGTTATGCGTTGCATATCTGTAACCCCCAAAATCTAAAAATAACTGCAAAGATCTATCTAAATTATTTTGTTTCCCTGTGGATTGTATGGGTGGCGCAGGTTTTACAGAATTTTTTCAATTCTAATCTTTCTGTTTGCTCCTGCTTGCTGATGGTCGAATAATTCCTAGAGCCACAATCAGCACATGCAAGAATTACTTTTTTACTCATATTCGACACCTTCAAACAAATTTCTTTTACATCCTCCAAAATGTAACATGACCCCTCATTAAAGTCAATAACATTGGGAACGGATTCACAATAACGCCATTTCCTCTTTTTGTTAATTTATAGAGAGAATTCACGAATTTCTAAATAACGTTCCAGTTTCCGTTTTACGCGTTGTAGAGCGTTATCAATGGATTTTACGTGACGATTTAGTTCTTCAGAAATCTCTTGATAGGATTGGCCATCTAAATAAAGGGCCAGTACCTTTCTTTCTAAATCGCTTAATAATTCAGTCATTTTAATCTCTATGTGATCAAATTCTTCTTGATTAATAATCAATTCTTCCGGGTCCAATACCTTTGCACCAGATAAGACATCCATCAGCGTGCGATCAGACTCTTCATCATAGATAGGCTTGTCCAGAGATACATAAGAGTTTAACGGAATGTGTTTCTGCCTGGTTGCGGTCTTAATGGCTGTAATAATCTGACGTGTGATACACAGCTCTGCAAATGCTTTAAAGGAGGTAAGCTTGTCCTCACGGAAGTCACGAATGGCCTTATAAAGCCCTATCATGCCTTCTTGGACAATATCTTCCTTATCCGCTCCAATTAAAAAATAGGATCTTGCTTTTGCACGTACAAAATTACGATACTTATGGATTAAATAATCCAACGCTTCACTATCACCTTGGTGCACTAAATCGACTATTTCCTCATCTTCCATTACGAAAAAATGTTCGTTGACCTTTGTCCCGAAGTCCGTACTCAAGTAGATCCCCTCCACCGAACAAGCATAGATACTAATATTATACATTAGAAAAATTTTGAAGTCTATCGCTCATTTCTGTCCTCTGCGCCATTTTTCAAAAATTTCTGCCAGTTCATCACTAATCGGTATTTTGGTTACGGGTTTTTTCTCTTGAATCTTCTTTACTTTCTTCTCAATTCCCTTTTCTATCGATGACATTTCTATCAGCAGTTCACGAGCGGATTTTCTTAAGGCACCTTGTCCAAAAATGGCCCATTGCTCTGTGAAATCGGATGTTGCCACATGGATTTGCGTCCTTCGATTACTCAGACTAATAGCCATTTTTTCAATCCGCTCATCTGCCGTTTCATTTTCTTTTGTAAAAATCACTTCTACCTTGTGATTGTTATACTTTTTTTCTGTTCCTTGAACATAATGGGCATCAAATACAACAATGACGCGGAAACCAGAGAACGCTTGATATTCGGCCATTCTTTCCACCAAGCGATCCCGTGCAGCAGGTAAATCCCGATCCTTCAATTCCCTAAGCTCTGGCCATGCTCCGATAATGTTATATCCGTCGACAAGCAGGATATCCATAAACTACCTCTCTAGAGGATGTCGTTTTCGATATACCTCATACATAAGCAAAGAGGCAGCTACAGAAGCATTTAAAGACGTTACTTTTCCTGCCATTGGTAAATGAATGAGAAAATCGCATTTATCCCGGATTAGTCGACCCATACCTTTTCCTTCGCTTCCAATAACTAAGCCGAGAGGGAGTGTGCCATCCAACTGACGATAATCCGACTCTCCCTTCGCATCGGTTCCAGCAATCCACAATCCTCGTTCCTTTAATTCATCAATCGTACGTGCCATGTTCGTTATACGTACCACTGGTATATATTCAATTGCTCCTGTGGAAGCTTTGGCCACGGTCGCTGTTAAGCCTACAGCCCTGCGCTTTGGAATAATAATCCCGTGGGCACCTACCGCATCTGCTGTCCGCATAATTGATCCGAGATTATGAGGATCCTCAATTTCATCCAATAATAAAAAGAAAGGCGTTTCATTCTTCTTTTCTGCTGCGGCAAACAAATCATCGATTTCAGCATATTGATAGGCTGCTACATAGGCTAAAACTCCCTGATGATTTTCATCCGATATTTGGTCGATTTTTTTCTTTGGTACAAACTGAACAAGCACATTAGCTTCTTTTGCTAATTGGGTAATTTGCTGCATTTGACCTCGCTGCGACCCTTCAGCAATTAATATTTTATTAATATCCCTTTCCGACTTTAGGGCTTCTATGACTGGATTTTTTCCAACGATGTATTCCTGGCTCATTCAACAGTACCTCCTTTCTGTTCTTCTACATAGGAAAATGCTCTTTTAATTAACTCATCTAACCGCTCATTATAACCTTGTAAAAATAAATATCCCATTAATGCTTCGAAGGCCGTGCTGTATCGATACGTTTGAACATCTGTGTTTTTGGGAACAGTACCTGATTTCGCATTTCTGCCGCGCATGACTACCGCCAATTCCTCCTCAGTAAGGAGCTGGTCATTCATCATTTGAAAGAGAATATGACACTGGGCCTTCGCCGATACGTATTTGGTTCCAGCACGGTGTAAATGATTCGGTCTTACCTTCCCACTATAGAGAAGGTGACGTCTAACATACGTTTCAAAGACCGCATCCCCCATGTAGGCAAGTGCAAGGCTATTTAATTGTTTGGCGTCAACTGTTTCTTCATAGTCAAGCATGCATTAGCCCCTTTTCCATCTGGTTCCTTGTGGCGTGTCCTCTAGAATAATATTCATTTCCTTCAGCTGGTCTCTAATTTGATCAGATAATTGGAAATTACGATCCTTCCTTGCCTGGTTTCTCTTTTCAATCAGCGCATCGATTTCTGTGTCCAGTAATTCTTCACTTTCTAGCGTTAGCCCTAATACTTGGAATAATTCTTGGAATTGAGCTGTAAATGCATCAATCACTGCTACCGATGTATTTTTCTCTAAAAGATAATAATTTGCAAGTTTGGAGAGATCAAACAATACAGAAATGGCTTTTGCTGTGTTAAAGTCATCATCCATTGCCTCAATAAATTGCTCTTTTGCTGAAGCAATCTTATCAAGCCACTCTTGATTATTATCAGTTAAATCCGTGCTTGCTTCTCTACGGTGCTGCAAGTTTTGATAAGAAGTCGTTAACCGTTCAAATGCTGCTTTCGTGCTCTCCAATAATTCTTCACTGTAGTTGATTGGGTTACGATAGTGAACCGATAACATAAAAAATCGTAAAACTTGTGGATTATGCTTCTTAATAATGTCATGTACTAGTACGAAGTTACCAAGTGATTTTGACATTTTTTCATTATCGATATTGATATAGCCGTTATGCATCCAGTACCGTGAGAATAACTTTCCAGAAAGTGCTTCTGATTGAGCAATTTCATTTTCATGATGCGGGAAGGTTAAGTCCTGTCCGCCAGCATGAATGTCAATCGTTTCACCGAGATACTTTTTGGCCATTGCTGAACATTCAATATGCCAGCCTGGTCTGCCAAGTCCCCATGGGCTTTCCCAGAAGATTTCTCCTTCCTTTGCCGCTTTCCATAATGCAAAGTCTAAATCATCTTGTTTTTTATCCCCGACTTCAATCCTAGCACCCACTCGCAATTCATCAATGGATTGATGAGAGAGCTTGCCATAATCATTAAAGCTTCTGGTACGGAAATAAACATCCCCTTCGGATTCATATGCATAGCCTTTTTCAATTAATTGGTCGATAAATTCAATAATAATGTCCATATTTTCCATCACACGTGGATGAATATCTGCCTTATGGCAACCTAAGGCTGTTACATCTTCAAAATAAGCGTTAATAAACCGGTCCGCAATCGTCGGTACATCTTCCCCTAATTGATTAGCCGCACGAATCAGTTTGTCATCTACATCTGTAAAATTAGAAACGTATTGAACATCGTAACTGCGATATTCTAAATAGCGTCTTACCGTATCAAAAACAATCGCCGGGCGTGCATTTCCTATATGGATATAATTATAAACGGTCGGACCGCATACATACATTTTCACTTTTCCTTCTTCTTGCGGTACAAATGTTTCTTTTTTCCGAGACAAGGTATTATAAATTTGAATGGCCATTTACTTCAATCCTTTCTTTTCTTAATCCTTCTAATTCCTGTTTCAATTGTGTTAGCTCGCTTTCCATTTCCTTTAGACGATCAGCAATTGGATCTGGGAGGTCACAGTGGTTTAAATCTTTATTCTTACTGATTCTCTTTCCATCCTGAATAACCACTCTTCCAGGTACTCCAACGACTGTGGAATTTGGTGGTACTTCTTTTAAAACAACAGACCCTGCACCAATCTTTGAATTTTCTCCGATTGTTATGGAACCAAGAACCTTTGCACCCGTTGCAATGAGCGCATTATCTTTAATCGTAGGATGCCGCTTCCCTTTCTCTTTACCCGTTCCACCTAGGGTAACACCTTGAAACACCGTTACGTTATCACCAATTTCACATGTTTCTCCGATTACTACACCCATACCGTGGTCAATAAAAAATCTTCTCCCGATTTTTGCTCCAGGGTGAATTTCAATTCCGGTAAAAAATCGGCTCACTTGGGATATAACCCTGGCAATGAAAAATAACTTTCGTTTAAAAAAAGCGTGAGCAAGCCGATGAGCCCAAATGGCATGTAAGCCAGAGTAGGTTAAAATCACTTCTAAATAACTTCTTGCTGCAGGATCTTGTTCAAAAACAACCTCAATATCTTCTTTCATCATTTTGAACATTGCCATTCCTCCCCCTTATTTTAGCTTATCGCTAGGAAAATAAAAAAGCGCCCCTGTCATAACGACAGAGACGCTTGTGCGTGGTTCCACTCTGATTAGGCAGTTAGCTTTATACATTCTTCCTTTTTTCTATATGTGAAAAATGGTATAGCTAAGATGCCTCACTCTTACTTGTTAACGGATGGTTCCGCCCATATCTACTAGAGTTGACTCTTTCGATACGGGGCTCAGAGGGGCACTTCAAAAAATGAGGGGCCTAAACCACTTTCAGCCGGTGATGGTTTTCTCTTTAAAGCATCATTTTTTTACTTTTCCTCTTCTACGCTTTTGAAATTATTAAATTATTTATACTTACTATATTACATTTTTATCTCAATGTTAACCAATAATTTGATTAATTCTCATTTGGACCTTTTGTTTTCCTAAAAGCTCAATGGCTTGAGGAAGATCTGGTCCATGTGTCTGCCCTGTTACAGCTGCACGGATTGGCATAAAAAGATTTTTTCCTTTTTGACCTGTAGACTTTTGAACAGCTTTCATCGCTGCCTTTATGCCTTCGGCTTTAAAGCTTTCTAATTGATCCAACTCAGTGGAAAATGCCTTTAATACTTCAGGAACTGTTTCTCCTGTTAGAATTTCCTTCGCATCTTCTTCGTATTCAGCCTCGTCTTTAAAGAACATGTCCGAAAGTTCAACGACTTCAGCACCAAAGCTCATTTTTTCCTGTAAAAGTGCAACTAGTCCCCTTACCCATTCATGCTGTTCATCTGTCATACTTTCACTTATACGACCAGCTTTGATTAAATGCGGCAAGGATAGTTCGACTACTCTGTCTAATTCTACTTTTTTCATGTATTGATTGTTCATCCAAGTAAGTTTTTGCTTATCGAATAATGCTGGTGACTTAGAAAGTCGATCCGCATCAAATATTTCAATAAACTCTTCTTTAGAATATAACTCTTCTTCACCAGCCGGTGACCAGCCAAGTAAAGTAATAAAGTTAAATAGTGCTTCTGGAAGATACCCTAATTCCTCATATTGCTCAATGAACTGAATAATGGATTCATCACGTTTGCTAAGTTTTTTTCGGCTTTCATTCACAATTAATGTCATATGTCCAAAGACCGGTGGCTCCCAGCCAAGTGCATCATATACCATTAACTGTTTTGGCGTATTAGAAATATGATCGTCCCCACGTAGTACATGTGAAATCTTCATGAGGTAATCGTCGATTGTTACCGCAAAGTTATAGGTTGGAGTGCCATCCTTTTTAATGATTACCCAATCACCCATTCCCTCTGATTCAAAGGAAACCGTACCTTTTACCATATCGTCAAAGGTGTAGGTTTTTCCCTCAGGAACAGCAATTCGTATGCTTGGCTTGCGGCCTTCACTTTCTAAACGTTCACGGTCCTCTAGAGTTAAATGGCGGCACTTACCGGAATAATGAGGAGTTTCTCCTCTTTCTGTTTGTACCTCACGCTCTGCCTCCAGCTCTTCTTCTGTACAATAACATTTATAAGCATGGCCGTTCTCTAGTAATTGCTTGTAATAAGTTTCATAAATATCATTTCTTTCGGATTGACGATAAGGGCCGTATTCTCCACCTACATCGACACTTTCATCCCAATCCATGCCAAGCCATTTTAAATATTTAAGCTGACTTTCTTCTCCACCCTCAATATTCCGCTTTTTATCCGTATCTTCAATCCGGATAATGAATTTCCCTTGCTTGCTGCGTGCAAACAAATAATTGAATAATGCGGTACGGGCATTTCCAATATGTAAATGTCCAGTAGGACTTGGAGCATATCTAACACGAACTTCGTTTGACATTTGTACATGGCCTCCGTGCTCAATTAATATAGTTTCAATTGACTATTTTATCACTGTATAGGATTTCAATAAAGACTATTCATTTACCTTCTTCAATAAAACTACAGCTTGTGAGGCAATCCCTTCTCCTCTGCCGGTAAAGCCTAGCTTTTCAGTTGTCGTTGCCTTTACATTGACTTGCTCTGGTGAGGCTTCTAACAATTCAGCAATCCGTTCACGCATTTGCTCAATATAAGGAGCCATTTTCGGTTTTTGTGCGATAATTGTGCAATCTGCATTCACAAGCTCGTACCCTTTTTCTTTTACAAGCTTCCAGACATGTGCCATCAGCTTGGCTGAGTCAGCATCCTTGAAATTAGGATCTGTATCAGGAAAATGCTTACCAATATCTCCTTCCCCAATTGCGCCAAGGCAGGCATCGGAAACAGTATGTAATAGTACATCTGCATCTGAATGACCTAAAAGGCCTTTTTCATATGGAATGGTAATTCCCCCTATGATTAGCGGTCGTCCTTCTGTTAATTGGTGGACATCAAATCCCTGGCCAATTCGAAACATTTAACAAAACTCCTTTTCTCTCTTTTTCAGTATCGCCTCAGCAAAGTATAAATCCTCTGGTGTAGTTAGTTTAATATTGTCGTAATCACCTTCTACCATGGCAACCGGTTGATGTAATCGTTCAACTAAACTCGCATCATCTGTTCCAATAAAGGCATCTATTTTTGCTTTTTCATATGCCTCTTGCAATAACGAAATACGAAAAGCTTGTGGGGTTTGTACAGCCCACAAGCTTGAACGTTCGACGGTTTCCACTACGACACCCTCTTGTACCTTTTTCATGGTGTCTTTAGCTGGTACTCCAATAATCGCCGCACCTGTTTCGTGCGCCTTTTCAGTTAAACGTTGGATTTGCTCTTTTTGAATAAAGGGGCGTGCAGCATCATGAACAAGAATAGTTCCATCGTTTTTGACCGTCTGGAGGGCATTATAAATGCTATGCTGACGTTCCTCTCCACCTGGCACCAAGTTGATTACCTTCGTTACGTTATACTTATTTAGTAATTTTTTAAATTCCATTTCATCCTGGGGGTGAATAGCTAAGATCATCCCCGTGCAAGCTTCATCCTCTTCAAATACCTTTAAGGTATGAATGAGCACTGGTACTCCATTAAGCTCTAATAAAAGCTTATTTTTCCCGGCTCCCATTCTTTTTCCCTGACCTGCAGCCGGGATAATGACTTGGTAAGTCATAAAAAAACCCCACTCTACTTTTCTATAGCGCTTTTTCTAATAATTTCGGTTTGGCGAAGATCATACGTCCGGCAGAGGTTTGAAGCACACTTGTTACGAGAACTTCAATTCTCTTTCCAATATATTCTCTTCCTTCTTCCACTACAATCATCGTTCCATCGTCTAAATAAGCAACGCCCTGGTGATATTCCTTACCGTCCTTGATCACCTGAACTGTCAACTCTTCACCTGGAAGAACAACCGGTTTCACTGCATTTGCTAAATCGTTGATATTTAAAACAGTCACGTTCTGTAATTCACACACTTTATTAAGATTAAAATCATTTGTAACAAGAATACCATTTGTTAATTTCGCTAGTTTCACTAGTTTTGAGTCTACTTCACTTATTTCTTCAAAATCTCCCTCGTATATTTCAACTTTAATGGCGAGTTCTTTTTGAATTCGGTTTAAAATATCCAAGCCTCGTCTACCACGGTTTCGTTTAAGAACATCAGAAGAATCAGCAATATGCTGTAATTCCTCGAGAACGAATTGAGGAATGACAATCGTCCCTTCTAAAAATCCAGTCTGGCAAATATCAGCTACCCGGCCATCAATAATGACACTTGTATCTAATATTTTTAATGCCTTGCCGGCTGCCTTTTCTGCTTCTTCATCGCCCGCTTTTTTCTTATGACTGCGGTTCCCAAACAGCCCTAATAGCTCATCCCGTTTCTTAAAGCCTACTTGGAATCCAAGGTAGCCAAACAATAAGGTTAACAAAATAGGGGCAACCGCATTTAAGATTGGCACTTGAACAGCATTTAGCGCAAAGCCAACTAAGAAGGCAACAAATAACCCAAAAATAAGGCCCAAACTACCAAAAAGGACATCCGTTACAGGAACTTTTACTAACGAATCTTCCGCCCATTTAATAAAATTAAAGACGTAATCTACTGCCCAAAAGGTAATAAGATAAAAAATAATAGCCCCTAACATAGCAATAACATAAGAGTTATTAATTACTGGAATGTCATTTATATGAAGAAGTCTGAACAATTCCGGTAATAACAATATTCCTAGCGTACCTCCCATAATGAGGAAGCATGCCTGCACAATACGTTTTAACATTCCTTCACCTCCTCTAATTCATTATAAACATATTCTTAAAATTGAAACGTTAATTTGATGATTATTTTTCCAAAATGTAAATCGTTTGAAATATATTCGTTATGAGAAAGGAATAATGATTACTTCCCATAGGTTAGCATTGGAAAAATTCATTGTCAAACAATTGGAAATCCCTACTCACACTCTCTATTTATCCTTATAGATGGCGATCGGTATATAGGCGATCTTTGACTAATTTAAACCCTTCTTTAATCTTTTTAGCACGAACTTCCCCAATCCCTTCCACTTCATCTAGCTCTTCTACTGTTGCCATCATAATTTTAGATAGCTCCCCAAAACTGCTAATTAAGTTTTCAATAATGATGGACGGCAGTCTCGGAATTTTATGAAGGATGCGATAACCACGCGGTTTCTTATTTTCTTCCAAATGAACATAACCAAGGTAGCCCATTAATTTTAATAAAACCGTATCCTCGATATTTCCACTGGCAGTCATTGCCTGCATTCGCTGCAAAACCTCACGGGCCTTAATATCCCGTTCAAATGCATAATCTTTGATAATTAAGAGTGTTTCTTCTTCTAATTCCATTAATATTTCATTCATCTGCAATCGAATGAGCCGTCCTTCTGTTCCAAGTTCATGCAGAAAGGATAATAGTTCATTTTTTATCTTTAACACCATTTCAAACCGATGAAGAACAAGCAAGAAATCGTTATATGTAACCGACTCCTCAAATTCAAGAATACTTAGATTTGTTATACTCTGCTCCAGCACTACCTTATACTTTTCTAGCGTCTGAATCGCTTGGTTTGCTTTTGTTAAGATGACGGAGATATCTTTTAACGAATAGCGGAAATTCCCTTGGTAAAGCGTAATGACATTTCTTCTTTGTGAAATGGCAATGACAAGTGATTTCGTTTGTCTAGCTACTCGTTCAGCCGTACGATGACGCATGCCTGTTTCGGTCGAGGATATTTCTGAATTGGGGGCAAGCTGGGCATTAGCAAAAAGAATCTTATTTCCTAATTCATTTAAAATAATAGCACCATCCATTTTTGCTAATTCATATAAAAAGCTTGGTGAAAAGGGACAATTAATCTCAAAACCGCCATCGACAATACTTTTCACCTTGTCATTGTATCCCACGACAATCAGCCCGCCCGTATTTGCTCTTAGAACATTCTCAATCCCCTCGCGAATAGGTGTCCCTGGTGCAATAAACTGTAATACCTCATTTATTGATTGTTCACCAAGCTTTTTATTTTCCATCTGCTACCCTCCCAACGCTGCTTTGAGTGCTTCACTAACGGAAGATACGCCTATTAGTTGAACTCCCTCTGGTGCCTTCCAGCCTCCTAAATTGTTTGCAGGTAAAATCACTCGTTCAAAACCTAATTTTGCGGCTTCTTGAACGCGCTGCTCAATTCTTGAAACTCTTCTTACTTCACCCGTTAGCCCGACCTCGCCAATAATACAGTCAGTCGGTCTTGTTGGCTTATCTCTAAAACTGGAAGCAATACTAACCGCAACAGCTAAATCGATCGCAGGTTCATCTAATTTGACGCCCCCTGCAACTTTTAAATAGGCATCCTGATTTTGCAAAAGCAAACCCACTCTCTTTTCTAAAACCGCCATTAACAGTGGTACACGGTTATGGTCAATACCCGTTGCCATTCTTCGCGGGTTACCAAAGCTAGTTGGTGAAATTAACGCTTGAATTTCAACTAGCACCGGCCGTGTACCTTCCATCGAGGCTACTACGGTCGAACCTGCCGCTCCACGGGAACGTTCTTCTAGAAAAATTTCCGATGGGTTCTCTACTTCATCGAGGCCAAATTCCTTCATTTCAAAGATACCCATTTCATTGGTTGAGCCAAAGCGATTCTTCACAGCCCGTAAAATCCGATAGGTGTGATGTCTTTCCCCTTCAAAATAAAGGACAGTATCCACCATGTGCTCTAACAGCCTAGGCCCCGCAATAGACCCTTCCTTTGTCACATGACCCACAATAAAAATAGCAATCCCTTTGGTTTTGCCAATTCTCATTAATTCAGAAGTACATTCACGAACCTGCGATACACTACCTGGTGCTGATGTAACATCTGGATGGAAAATGGTTTGGATTGAGTCAATAATAACAAAGCTAGGATTTGTACTTTCAATGGTGCGGTTAATTTCATCAAGATTGGTCTCTGAGTATACAAATAAGTTTTCAGATGCAATACCTAATCGTTCCGCACGGAGCTTTGTCTGCCTCATTGACTCCTCACCAGATATGTATAATACCTGATTCCCTTTATTAGCTAACTGCGAAGAAACTTGCAGCAAGAGGGTCGATTTCCCGATTCCCGGGTCTCCCCCTATTAAAACCAATGAACCCTTAACCACTCCACCGCCAAGTACACGATTCAGTTCATTTAAGTCAGTTAATATTCTCGGTTCATTTTCCATCTCAATAGATGTAATAGACATTGGTTTGGTTAAGATATTGGAACCGCTTGGAGAATGGGCAAACGCTCCTCTTCTTGTTGTACCCGTTACTTCAACCTCTTCAACCATCGAATTCCATTGTCCGCAGCCTGGACATTTTCCCATCCACTTGGGAGACTCATATCCGCACTCCTGACACATAAACTTTGTTTTTCGTTTTGCCATTGTTTTTCTTCTACCTTTCCATAAACCCCAAAAATGAAAAAGAGGTACACGGTTGGACTTTATTCACGTGTACCTCTGCTTGACCATATCAAACTAAATTATTCAGTGATGGAGATGGTCTATTTTACTAAACTAGTTTTTTCAGCCATTCTTACGACAAACTCACCATCAACTACATCAATTATAGCATGCTGACCTGTTAATAAGGTGCCTTTTAACAGCTCTTCAGAAAGGCGGTCTTCAATATGCTTTTGAATCGCTCTGCGTAACGGTCTTGCCCCATATTCTGGGTCATACCCTTCTTGAGAAATTTTCCCTCTAGCAGCAGCTGTTAATTCTAACGAAATATTTTGTTCATTTAGACGTTTAATTAATTGATCAGATAGCAATGTAACGATCTCATCTAAATGCTTCTTCTCTAACGCATGGAATACAATGATTTCATCAATCCGGTTCAAGAATTCAGGACGGAAGGCTTTCTTTAGCTCTTCCATTACTTTCCCCTTCATGTCTTTGTAATCCTGCTCGCCATCCTGGATATTAAAGCCCACATACTTGTTTCGCTTCAGGGCTTCCGCACCAACGTTGGATGTCATAATAAGGACTGTATTTCTGAAATCCACTGTTCTTCCTTTTGAATCTGTTAAACGGCCATCTTCAAGGACTTGAAGGAGAATATTAAACACATCTGGATGTGCCTTTTCAATCTCATCAAGTAGAATAACAGAGTATGGTTTCCGGCGGACCTTTTCAGTTAATTGACCGCCTTCCTCATAGCCGACATATCCTGGAGGTGAACCTACAAGTCTAGAGGTAGAGTGCTTCTCCATATATTCAGACATATCGATCCGGATCATCGCATCCTCGTCACCAAACATCGCCTCAGCAAGGGCACGCGCCAATTCCGTTTTACCCACTCCAGTAGGTCCAAGGAAAACAAAGGAACCAATAGGGCGCTTTGGATCTTTTAATCCAGCTCTAGCACGACGTACCGCTTTTGAAACAGCAATGACTGCTTCCTCCTGGCCAATGACACGGGAATGCAGTAATTCCTCTAAATTAAGTAACTTAGCTGTTTCTGTTTCCGCAAGCTTAGAGACAGGTACTCCCGTCCAGCTTGATACCACAGTTGCAATATCCTCTACTGTAACTTCATTGTTTTCTTTTCCTTGCTTTTCCTTCCACGTCTTCTTCGTTTCTTCTAACTGTTCGCGAAGACGCTGCTCTGTATCTCTTAGTGACGCAGCCTTTTCAAACTCCTGGCTTTGTACTGCCGCATCTTTTTCCTTACGTACTTCATCAAGCTTGACCTCTAATTCTTTTAAATTTGGAGGTGTCGTATAGGAACGGAGTCGTACCTTCGAGCCAGCTTCGTCGATTAAATCAATCGCCTTATCAGGCAGGAATCGGTCGGAAATATAACGGTCAGAAAGCTTAACTGCTGCTTCAATTGCTTCATCCGTAATCGAAACACGGTGGTGAGCCTCATATCGGTCACGCAAGCCTTGTAAAATTTGAACAGATTCTTCAGCTGTTGGCTCATCCACACGAATCGGCTGGAATCGGCGTTCTAGTGCAGCATCTTTTTCAATGTATTTTCGATATTCATCGAGCGTGGTAGCTCCGATACACTGAAGTTCGCCGCGTGCAAGCGATGGCTTTAAAATATTGGATGCATCAATCGCACCTTCTGCGCCTCCTGCCCCAATTAATGTGTGAAGCTCATCAATAAACAAGATGATATTCCCTGCTTGGCGGATTTCATCCATGACTTTTTTCAAACGATCTTCAAATTCTCCGCGGTATTTGGTTCCGGCAACAACCGTTCCCATGTCTAGTGTCATTACACGCTTATCACGAAGAATTTCAGGTACCTCATTGTTTACAATTTGCTGGGCAAGACCTTCAGCAATCGCTGTTTTACCCACACCTGGTTCACCAATTAATACTGGATTGTTCTTTGTCCGGCGACTAAGAACTTCAATGACACGCTGAATTTCTTTACTGCGGCCAATAACAGGATCCAGGCTGCCTTCACGGGCAATGGAGGTTAGATCTCGAGCAAGGCTATCGAGTGTTGGTGTATTCGCACTAACAGATGCTCCGCCTTGATGTCCCCCAGATTCATTACTTCCTAATAATTGAAGAACCTGCTGACGTGCTTTATTTAAGCTTACACCCAAGTTATTAAGTACTCGAGCAGCTACTCCTTCTCCTTCACGAATCAATCCCAGAAGGATATGCTCTGTACCCACATAAGAATGTCCTAGCTTTCTTGCCTCATCCATCGATAATTCGATGACCTTTTTCGCTCTAGGCGTATAGTGAATCGTTTGAGAAGCTTCTTGTCCTTTGCCAATTAAATTTTCTACTTCCTTCTGAATTTTATCAGAACCTAATCCAAGACCATAAAGTGCTTTTGCTGCAATCCCTTCACCTTCTCGAACTAAGCCTAACAAAATATGCTCTGTTCCAATATTGTTGTGTCCAAGGCGAATTGCTTCCTCTTGTGCTAATGCAAGAACCTTTTGTGCCCTTTCAGTAAAACGGCCGAACATCATATTCTCTTCCTCCTCACCTATTTTTGCTGTTCCATTTTAAGTCGCTCTCTAATTAAAGCTGCTCTCCTAATATCTCTTTCATGAGGTCTTAAAGGACCTCCGGCATATTGCTGGAGAAAACCTGGCTGTGTTAAAATCATTAATTCATTTAATATGGTTTTAGGCATGTTATCAATAAGGCCCATATCTATCCCAAGCCGTACATCAGATAAACACCTTGCTGCTTCCTTCGTTTCAATAATGCGGCTATTCGTTAGAACTCCCAACGAGCGGAAGACTCTGTCTTCTAATTGTATGTTCGAAGTTTTCCGTAATGCTTCCCTTGCTGACCTTTCTTGTGAGATGAGTTGGCTTACAACCCCTTTTAGGTCACGGCAGATGTCTACTTCTGATTTTCCAAGAGTAATTTGATTAGAGATTTGAAAAATATTACCTAGAGCTTCACTTCCCTCACCATAAATTCCTCGTACAACCAGCCCTAATTGGTTGATTGCTGGGATAATTCGATTAATTTGCTGCGTAAGGATTAACCCCGGCAAATGCATCATTACTGATGCCCGTAGGCCAGTTCCAACATTGGTAGGACAGCTTGTTAAATAGCCATACTGTTCATCAAACGCATATTGAATATTACTTTCTAGCCAATCATCTATTTCATTTGCAGCATCCAATGCTTCTGATAACTGCAAGCCTGGAAACAAGCATTGAATTCGGATATGATCCTCTTCATTTATCATTATACTAACTTCTTCATTTTCGGTTAAAAGAACGGCACCATATGGTGAATCCTCCGCCAGATTCGGACTAATTAAATGCTTTTCTACAAGTACTCTTTTTTGTAGAGGCTGCATACTGTCAACTTTCAACAGTTCCATCTGTCCAAACTTTTGTAAATCAGTCTTTTGAAAAATTTCCTCCAAATTTTCTATAATCTTTTTTGCTTCTTCATGTAAAAAAAGTGTTGGAAATTTATATGCGTCAAAGTTTCGGGCTAAGCGAATCCGTGAACTAAGGACTATATCCGAATCAGGTCCCTCTTCGCTCATCCAGGAACTAACTGCCTGATTAAGAAAACGTTCAAGCGACACGTTATTCCCCTCCCTCTTCGCTTCCATTTAATTGTTTCTCTAATGTGCGAATCTCATCGCGGATCTCCGCCGCTTTCTCAAATTCCTCGTGGGAAATGGCGTTCCGTAAATCATGTTTTAATTCATCAATTTGCTTACGGAGAAAGATACTGCCGCCAATTCGTTTTGGAATTTTACCATTATGTGTCCAGTTGCCACTATGCAACCTTCGTAATACAGGTTTTAGCTGTTCTTTAAATGTGTCATAGCAATACGCACATCCAAAGCGCCCAACTTTTAAAAACTGAGGAAATGTCATGGAGCAGTGTTCACATTGAAGGATTTCTTCTTGATGGAAAGGGCTTTGATTGGGTTTTTGATATGAATCAATATTGAGTAGGCCTGCTAATAAGTTATTAAAAGCAAATCCTGTTTCTCCACCAATCATAAACATTTCGCCCTTTTCCTGAGCACATTTTTCACAAAGATGCACTTCTGTTTTTTCACCATTAATGATTTTTGTAAAATGAAGTGCTGCAGGCCTTTGATTACATTCTTGGCAAATCATCTTTTCACCTCTCCAGCAGCAAAAATTATTTATATTTTAATGATGTTAACATAGCTTTTAGCATTCTCGCACGCAATTCATCTCGGTATGGAAGATCAATATATAATACAGAACGATCGATTACACTTAACATAATTTTAGCTTCCCTATTCGTAATAATCTCTTCCTGAACCAGTCGTAAAATGACATCCTCAGCACTTGTTTGACTAATGTGCTTTTGAATAAGTGAGAGCAGTTGTTCAATTAAGTGGGCCAAATCATGGGATTGAACCTTCATAATTCGGATGTATCCGCCCCCACCTCTCTTGCTTTCGACAATATAACCTCTTTCTATGGTAAAACGAGTGTTTATAACGTAATTAATTTGTGATGGAACACATTGGAATTTATCAGCAATTTCACTTCGTTTAATTTCAACAAGATCTTCCTCACTCATTTCAAGGACTTGCTTTAAGTATTTTTCAATGATATCGGAGATGTTTCTCATCTTTCCACCCCCTATCTTTCTGACTTTGACTATCTTTGACTTTGATTATACTGAAAATTTTATGTAGATGCAACGATTCCCTACTAATGATTTTCCCCAAATCTCGCGGTTGCGAAACCTTTAATTGTTTAAAAAATTTTATGATTGGAGGTTTAGAATGTAGATAGTTTGGGTGTTGAGGAAGGATTATCTTTTAATCATATACAAAAAAAAGACAACCTTTAATGGGTTGTCTTTTTTTTGCCTGGCAACGTCCTACTCTCACAGGGACTTTCGTCCCAACTACCATCGGCGCTGAGAAGCTTAACTTCCGTGTTCGGTATGGGAACGGGTGTGACCTTCTCGCCATAGTTACCAGACTATTTTGTTAGAGAGATCGTTCTCTCAAAACTAGATAATGCAGAAGAAGTGTTTGTAAACTACGAGTTCGCTTTAAAACTTGGTTAAGTCCTCGAACGATTAGTATCAGTCAGCTCCACATGTTACCACGCTTCCACCTCTGACCTATCAACCTGATCATCTTTCAGGGTTCTTACTAGCTTGACGCTATGGGAAATCTCATCTTGAGGGGGGCTTCATGCTTAGATGCTTTCAGCACTTATCCCGTCCGCACATAGCTACCCAGCGATGCCTTTGGCAAGACAACTGGTACACCAGCGGTGCGTCCATCCCGGTCCTCTCGTACTAAGGACAGCTCCTCTCAAATTTCCTGCGCCCACGACGGATAGGGACCGAACTGTCTCACGACGTTCTGAACCCAGCTCGCGTACCGCTTTAATGGGCGAACAGCCCAACCCTTGGGACCGACTACAGCCCCAGGATGCGATGAGCCGACATCGAGGTGCCAAACCTCCCCGTCGATGTGGACTCTTGGGGGAGATAAGCCTGTTATCCCCGGGGTAGCTTTTATCCGTTGAGCGATGGCCCTTCCATGCGGAACCACCGGATCACTAAGCCCGACTTTCGTCCCTGCTCGACTTGTAGGTCTCGCAGTCAAGCTCCCTTGTGCCTTTACACTCTACGAATGATTTCCAACCATTCTGAGGGAACCTTTGGGCGCCTCCGTTACTCTTTAGGAGGCGACCGCCCCAGTCAAACTGCCCACCTGACACTGTCTCCCACCCCGATAAGGGGTGCGGGTTAGAATTTCAATACAGCCAGGGTAGTATCCCACCGACGCCTCCACCGAAGCTAGCGCTCCGGTTTCTCAGGCTCCTACCTATCCTGTACAAGCTGTACCAAAATTCAATATCAGGCTACAGTAAAGCTCCACGGGGTCTTTCCGTCCTGTCGCGGGTAACCTGCATCTTCACAGGTACTATAATTTCACCGAGTCTCTCGTTGAGACAGTGCCCAGATCGTTACGCCTTTCGTGCGGGTCGGAACTTACCCGACAAGGAATTTCGCTACCTTAGGACCGTTATAGTTACGGCCGCCGTTTACTGGGGCTTCGATTCAGAGCTTCGCTTGCGCTAACCCCTCCTCTTAACCTTCCAGCACCGGGCAGGCGTCAGCCCCTATACTTCGCCTTGCGGCTTCGCAGAGACCTGTGTTTTTGCTAAACAGTCGCCTGGGCCTATTCACTGCGGCTCTTCGAGGCTATTCACCTCAAAAAGCACCCCTTCTCCCGAAGTTACGGGGTCATTTTGCCGAGTTCCTTAACGAGAGTTCTCTCGCTCACCTTAGGATTCTCTCCTCGCCTACCTGTGTCGGTTTGCGGTACGGGCACCTTTTATCTCGCTAGAGGCTTTTCTTGGCAGTGTGGAATCAGGAACTTCGGTACTAAATTTCCCTCGCTATCACAGCTCAGCCTTCACGGAAAGCGGATTTTCCTACTTTCCAGCCTAACTGCTTAGACGCGCATATCCAACAGCGCGCTTACCCTATCCTCCTGCGTCCCCCCATCACTCAAACGATAAAGAGGTGGTACAGGAATATCAACCTGTTGTCCATCGCCTACGCCTTTCGGCCTCGGCTTAGGTCCCGACTAACCCTGAGCGGACGAGCCTTCCTCAGGAAACCTTAGGCATACGGTGGATGAGATTCTCACTCATCTTTCGCTACTCATACCGGCATTCTCACTTCTAAGCGCTCCACCAGTCCTTACGGTCTAGCTTCAACGCCCTTAGAACGCTCTCCTACCACTGACATCTAAGATGTCAATCCACAGCTTCGGTGTTACGTTTAGCCCCGGTACATTTTCGGCGCAGAGTCACTCGACCAGTGAGCTATTACGCACTCTTTAAATGGTGGCTGCTTCTAAGCCAACATCCTGGTTGTCTAAGCAACTCCACATCCTTTTCCACTTAACGTAAACTTTGGGACCTTAGCTGGTGGTCTGGGCTGTTTCCCTTTTGACTACGGATCTTATCACTCGCAGTCTGACTCCCACGGATAAGTCTTTGGCATTCGGAGTTTGTCTGAATTCGGTAACCCGATGAGGGCCCCTAGTCCAAACAGTGCTCTACCTCCAAGACTCTAACTACGTGAGGCTAGCCCTAAAGCTATTTCGGAGAGAACCAGCTATCTCCAAGTTCGATTGGAATTTCTCCGCTACCCACACCTCATCCCCGCACTTTTCAACGTGCGTGGGTTCGGGCCTCCATCCAGTGTTACCTGGACTTCACCCTGGACATGGGTAGATCACCTGGTTTCGGGTCTACGACCACATACTCATTCGCCCTATTCAGACTCGCTTTCGCTGCGGCTCCGTCTCTTCAACTTAACCTTGCATGGGATCGTAACTCGCCGGTTCATTCTACAAAAGGCACGCTATCACCCATTAACGGGCTCTAACTACTTGTAGGCACACGGTTTCAGGAACTATTTCACTCCCCTTCCGGGGTGCTTTTCACCTTTCCCTCACGGTACTGGTTCACTATCGGTCACTAGGGAGTATTTAGCCTTGGGAGATGGTCCTCCCTGCTTCCGACCGGATTTCACGTGTCCGGCCGTACTCAGGATCCACTCAGGAGGGAACGAAGTTTCGACTACAGGGTTTTTACCTTCTCTGACGGGTCTTTCCAGACCGCTTCATCTACCCCGTTCCTTTGTAACTCCATGTTGAGTGTCCTACAACCCCAAGAGGCAAGCCTCTTGGTTTGGGCTATGTCCCGTTTCGCTCGCCGCTACTCAGGGAATCGCGTTTGCTTTCTCTTCCTCCGGGTACTTAGATGTTTCAGTTCCCCGGGTATGCCTTCAATACCCTATGTATTCAGGTAAAGATACTGTTCCATTACGAACAGTGGGTTCCCCCATTCGGAAATCTCCGGATCAAAGCTTACTTACAGCTCCCCGAAGCATATCGGTGTTAGTCCCGTCCTTCATCGGCTCCTAGTGCCAAGGCATTCACCGTGCGCCCTTTCTAACTTAACCTAAAAGGTTTATTTCTCTAAATTAATAGAGAGAAAACTAAAATGGCGATTACTCGATGTGTTACTTGACTTCTTCATTACGATTATCTAGTTTTCAAAGAACGATTAAAAAAAGCTTTGAGAGATTGCACTCTCAAAACTAAACAAACAAGAAACAATCAAACAAACATGTTTTGTCTGGCTCATAGGTCCAGCTTATATCCTTAGAAAGGAGGTGATCCAGCCGCACCTTCCGATACGGCTACCTTGTTACGACTTCACCCCAATCATCTGTCCCACCTTAGGCGGCTGGCTCCTTACGGTTACCCCACCGACTTCGGGTGTTACAAACTCTCGTGGTGTGACGGGCGGTGTGTACAAGGCCCGGGAACGTATTCACCGCGGCATGCTGATCCGCGATTACTAGCGATTCCGGCTTCATGTAGGCGAGTTGCAGCCTACAATCCGAACTGAGAATGGTTTTATGGGATTGGCTAAACCTCGCGGTCTTGCAGCCCTTTGTACCATCCATTGTAGCACGTGTGTAGCCCAGGTCATAAGGGGCATGATGATTTGACGTCATCCCCACCTTCCTCCGGTTTGTCACCGGCAGTCACCTTAGAGTGCCCAACTAAATGCTGGCAACTAAGATCAAGGGTTGCGCTCGTTGCGGGACTTAACCCAACATCTCACGACACGAGCTGACGACAACCATGCACCACCTGTCACTCTGTCCTCCGAAGGGGAACGTCCTATCTCTAGGAGTGTCAGAGGATGTCAAGACCTGGTAAGGTTCTTCGCGTTGCTTCGAATTAAACCACATGCTCCACCGCTTGTGCGGGCCCCCGTCAATTCCTTTGAGTTTCAGCCTTGCGGCCGTACTCCCCAGGCGGAGTGCTTAATGCGTTAGCTGCAGCACTAAGGGGCGGAAACCCCCTAACACTTAGCACTCATCGTTTACAGCGTGGACTACCAGGGTATCTAATCCTGTTTGCTCCCCACGCTTTCGCGCCTCAGCGTCAGTTACAGACCAGAAAGCCGCCTTCGCCACTGGTGTTCCTCCACATCTCTACGCATTTCACCGCTACACGTGGAATTCCGCTTTCCTCTTCTGTACTCAAGTCCCCCAGTTTCCAATGACCCTCCACGGTTGAGCCGTGGGCTTTCACATCAGACTTAAAGGACCGCCTGCGCGCGCTTTACGCCCAATAATTCCGGACAACGCTTGCCACCTACGTATTACCGCGGCTGCTGGCACGTAGTTAGCCGTGGCTTTCTGGTTAGGTACCGTCAAGGTACCGGCAGTTACTCCGATACTTGTTCTTCCCTAACAACAGAGCTTTACGACCCGAAGGCCTTCATCGCTCACGCGGCGTTGCTCCATCAGACTTTCGTCCATTGTGGAAGATTCCCTACTGCTGCCTCCCGTAGGAGTCTGGGCCGTGTCTCAGTCCCAGTGTGGCCGATCACCCTCTCAGGTCGGCTACGCATCGTCGCCTTGGTGAGCCGTTACCTCACCAACTAGCTAATGCGCCGCGGGCCCATCTGTAAGTGACAGCCGAAACCGTCTTTCAGCTTTTCCTCATGAGAGGAAAAGGATTATCCGGTATTAGCTCCGGTTTCCCGAAGTTATCCCAGTCTTACAGGCAGGTTGCCCACGTGTTACTCACCCGTCCGCCGCTAACCACCGAAGTGGTTCGCTCGACTTGCATGTATTAGGCACGCCGCCAGCGTTCGTCCTGAGCCAGGATCAAACTCTCCAAGAAAGTTGATTAGCTCATTTTGTTACGTTGGCTTCGTTTCATTAAAGAAACGAAATATTTTTGTTTGTTGACGTTTTGTTTGTTTAGTTTTCAAAGGACAATTGTCTCATGTGCGACTTTTACATAGTATCAAATAATATATATATTGTCAACACATTAATTTGTTTGGTGGAGCCTAGCGGGATCGAACCGCTGACCTCCTGCGTGCAAAGCAGGCGCTCTCCCAGCTGAGCTAAGGCCCCAAAATATTAATGGTCGGGAAGACAGGATTCGAACCTGCGACCCCTTGGTCCCAAACCAAGTGCTCTACCAAGCTGAGCTACTTCCCGTTAAAGTGCGCCCTGAGAGATTCGAACTCCCGACCTTTTGATTCGTAGTCAAACACTCTATCCAGCTGAGCTAAGGGCGCATATGAATTTAGTAAACTTAAATGGTGCCGAGGACCGGAATCGAACCGGTACGGTAGTCACCTACCGCAGGATTTTAAGTCCTGTGCGTCTGCCAGTTCCGCCACCCCGGCAATATGAGAGCGGAAGACGGGATTCGAACCCGCGACCCCCACCTTGGCAAGGTGGTGTTCTACCACTGAACTACTTCCGCGTATGAAATTAAATGGTGCGGGTGAAGGGAGTCGAACCCCCACGCCTTGCGGCGCCAGATCCTAAGTCTGGTGCGTCTGCCAATTCCGCCACACCCGCATATTCATTTAAAATGGTGAGCCATGAAGGACTCGAACCTTCGACCCTCTGATTAAAAGTCAGATGCTCTACCAACTGAGCTAATGGCTCGTACTAGATGTAAAAAACATGGTGCCGGCGAGAGGACTTGAACCCCCAACCTACTGATTACAAGTCAGTTGCTCTACCAATTGAGCTACCCCGGCATAGGTTTAGTTTAAAAGTATATGGTGGAGGATGACGGGATCGAACCGCCGACCCTCTGCTTGTAAGGCAGATGCTCTCCCAGCTGAGCTAATCCTCCGTAAATATATATATAGCCTGGCAACGTCCTACTCTCACAGGGACTTTCGTCCCAACTACCATCGGCGCTGAGAAGCTTAACTTCCGTGTTCGGTATGGGAACGGGTGTGACCTTCTCGCCATAGTTACCAGACTATTTTGTTAGAGAGATCGTTCTCTCAAAACTAGATAATGCAGAAGAAGTGTTTGTAAACTACGAGTTCGCTTTAAAACTTGGTTAAGTCCTCGAACGATTAGTATCAGTCAGCTCCACATGTTACCACGCTTCCACCTCTGACCTATCAACCTGATCATCTTTCAGGGTTCTTACTAGCTTGACGCTATGGGAAATCTCATCTTGAGGGGGGCTTCATGCTTAGATGCTTTCAGCACTTATCCCGTCCGCACATAGCTACCCAGCGATGCCTTTGGCAAGACAACTGGTACACCAGCGGTGCGTCCATCCCGGTCCTCTCGTACTAAGGACAGCTCCTCTCAAATTTCCTGCGCCCACGACGGATAGGGACCGAACTGTCTCACGACGTTCTGAACCCAGCTCGCGTACCGCTTTAATGGGCGAACAGCCCAACCCTTGGGACCGACTACAGCCCCAGGATGCGATGAGCCGACATCGAGGTGCCAAACCTCCCCGTCGATGTGGACTCTTGGGGGAGATAAGCCTGTTATCCCCGGGGTAGCTTTTATCCGTTGAGCGATGGCCCTTCCATGCGGAACCACCGGATCACTAAGCCCGACTTTCGTCCCTGCTCGACTTGTAGGTCTCGCAGTCAAGCTCCCTTGTGCCTTTACACTCTACGAATGATTTCCAACCATTCTGAGGGAACCTTTGGGCGCCTCCGTTACTCTTTAGGAGGCGACCGCCCCAGTCAAACTGCCCACCTGACACTGTCTCCCACCCCGATAAGGGGTGCGGGTTAGAATTTCAATACAGCCAGGGTAGTATCCCACCGACGCCTCCACCGAAGCTAGCGCTCCGGTTTCTCAGGCTCCTACCTATCCTGTACAAGCTGTACCAAAATTCAATATCAGGCTACAGTAAAGCTCCACGGGGTCTTTCCGTCCTGTCGCGGGTAACCTGCATCTTCACAGGTACTATAATTTCACCGAGTCTCTCGTTGAGACAGTGCCCAGATCGTTACGCCTTTCGTGCGGGTCGGAACTTACCCGACAAGGAATTTCGCTACCTTAGGACCGTTATAGTTACGGCCGCCGTTTACTGGGGCTTCGATTCAGAGCTTCGCTTGCGCTAACCCCTCCTCTTAACCTTCCAGCACCGGGCAGGCGTCAGCCCCTATACTTCGCCTTGCGGCTTCGCAGAGACCTGTGTTTTTGCTAAACAGTCGCCTGGGCCTATTCACTGCGGCTCTTCGAGGCTATTCACCTCAAAAAGCACCCCTTCTCCCGAAGTTACGGGGTCATTTTGCCGAGTTCCTTAACGAGAGTTCTCTCGCTCACCTTAGGATTCTCTCCTCGCCTACCTGTGTCGGTTTGCGGTACGGGCACCTTTTATCTCGCTAGAGGCTTTTTCTTGGCAGTGTGGAATCAGGAACTTCGGTACTAAATTTCCCTCGCTATCACAGCTCAGCCTTCACGGAAAGCGGATTTTCCTACTTTCCAGCCTAACTGCTTAGACGCGCATATCCAACAGCGCGCTTACCCTATCCTCCTGCGTCCCCCCATCACTCAAACGATAAAGAGGTGGTACAGGAATATCAACCTGTTGTCCATCGCCTACGCCTTTCGGCCTCGGCTTAGGTCCCGACTAACCCTGAGTGGACGAGCCTTCCTCAGGAAACCTTAGGCATACGGTGGATGAGATTCTCACTCATCTTTCGCTACTCATACCGGCATTCTCACTTCTAAGCGCTCCACCAGTCCTTACGGTCTAGCTTCAACGCCCTTAGAACGCTCTCCTACCACTGACATCTAAGATGTCAATCCACAGCTTCGGTGTTACGTTTAGCCCCGGTACATTTTCGGCGCAGAGTCACTCGACCAGTGAGCTATTACGCACTCTTTAAATGGTGGCTGCTTCTAAGCCAACATCCTGGTTGTCTAAGCAACTCCACATCCTTTTCCACTTAACGTAAACTTTGGGACCTTAGCTGGTGGTCTGGGCTGTTTCCCTTTTGACTACGGATCTTATCACTCGCAGTCTGACTCCCACGGATAAGTCTTTGGCATTCGGAGTTTGTCTGAATTCGGTAACCCGATGAGGGCCCCTAGTCCAAACAGTGCTCTACCTCCAAGACTCTAACTACGTGAGGCTAGCCCTAAAGCTATTTCGGAGAGAACCAGCTATCTCCAAGTTCGATTGGAATTTCTCCGCTACCCACACCTCATCCCCGCACTTTTCAACGTGCGTGGGTTCGGGCCTCCATCCAGTGTTACCTGGACTTCACCCTGGACATGGGTAGATCACCTGGTTTCGGGTCTACGACCACATACTCATTCGCCCTATTCAGACTCGCTTTCGCTGCGGCTCCGTCTCTTCAACTTAACCTTGCATGGGATCGTAACTCGCCGGTTCATTCTACAAAAGGCACGCTATCACCCATTAACGGGCTCTAACTACTTGTAGGCACACGGTTTCAGGAACTATTTCACTCCCCTTCCGGGGTGCTTTTCACCTTTCCCTCACGGTACTGGTTCACTATCGGTCACTAGGGAGTATTTAGCCTTGGGAGATGGTCCTCCCTGCTTCCGACCGGATTTCACGTGTCCGGCCGTACTCAGGATCCACTCAGGAGGGAACGAAGTTTCGACTACAGGGTTTTTACCTTCTCTGACGGGTCTTTCCAGACCGCTTCATCTACCCCGTTCCTTTGTAACTCCATGTTGAGTGTCCTACAACCCCAAGAGGCAAGCCTCTTGGTTTGGGCTATGTCCCGTTTCGCTCGCCGCTACTCAGGGAATCGCGTTTGCTTTCTCTTCCTCCGGGTACTTAGATGTTTCAGTTCCCCGGGTATGCCTTCAATACCCTATGTATTCAGGTAAAGATACTGTTCCATTACGAACAGTGGGTTCCCCCATTCGGAAATCTCCGGATCAAAGCTTACTTACAGCTCCCCGAAGCATATCGGTGTTAGTCCCGTCCTTCATCGGCTCCTAGTGCCAAGGCATTCACCGTGCGCCCTTTCTAACTTAACCTAAAAGGTTTATTTCTCTAAATCAATAGAGAGAAAACTAAAATGGCGATTACTCGATGTGTTACTTGACTTCTTCATTACGATTATCTAGTTTTCAAAGAACGATTAAAAAAAGCTTTGAGAGATTGCACTCTCAAAACTAAACAAACAAAAAACAATCAAACAAACATGTTTTTTCTGGCTCATAGGTCCAGCTTATATCCTTAGAAAGGAGGTGATCCAGCCGCACCTTCCGATACGGCTACCTTGTTACGACTTCACCCCAATCATCTGTCCCACCTTAGGCGGCTGGCTCCTTACGGTTACCCCACCGACTTCGGGTGTTACAAACTCTCGTGGTGTGACGGGCGGTGTGTACAAGGCCCGGGAACGTATTCACCGCGGCATGCTGATCCGCGATTACTAGCGATTCCGGCTTCATGTAGGCGAGTTGCAGCCTACAATCCGAACTGAGAATGGTTTTATGGGATTGGCTAAACCTCGCGGTCTTGCAGCCCTTTGTACCATCCATTGTAGCACGTGTGTAGCCCAGGTCATAAGGGGCATGATGATTTGACGTCATCCCCACCTTCCTCCGGTTTGTCACCGGCAGTCACCTTAGAGTGCCCAACTGAATGCTGGCAACTAAGATCAAGGGTTGCGCTCGTTGCGGGACTTAACCCAACATCTCACGACACGAGCTGACGACAACCATGCACCACCTGTCACTCTGTCCCCCGAAGGGGAACGTCCTATCTCTAGGAGTGTCAGAGGATGTCAAGACCTGGTAAGGTTCTTCGCGTTGCTTCGAATTAAACCACATGCTCCACCGCTTGTGCGGGCCCCCGTCAATTCCTTTGAGTTTCAGCCTTGCGGCCGTACTCCCCAGGCGGAGTGCTTAATGCGTTAGCTGCAGCACTAAGGGGCGGAAACCCCCTAACACTTAGCACTCATCGTTTACGGCGTGGACTACCAGGGTATCTAATCCTGTTTGCTCCCCACGCTTTCGCGCCTCAGCGTCAGTTACAGACCAGAAAGCCGCCTTCGCCACTGGTGTTCCTCCACATCTCTACGCATTTCACCGCTACACGTGGAATTCCGCTTTCCTCTTCTGTACTCAAGTCCCCCAGTTTCCAATGACCCTCCACGGTTGAGCCGTGGGCTTTCACATCAGACTTAAAGGACCGCCTGCGCGCGCTTTACGCCCAATAATTCCGGACAACGCTTGCCACCTACGTATTACCGCGGCTGCTGGCACGTAGTTAGCCGTGGCTTTCTGGTTAGGTACCGTCAAGGTACCGGCAGTTACTCCGGTACTTGTTCTTCCCTAACAACAGAGCTTTACGACCCGAAGGCCTTCATCGCTCACGCGGCGTTGCTCCATCAGACTTTCGTCCATTGTGGAAGATTCCCTACTGCTGCCTCCCGTAGGAGTCTGGGCCGTGTCTCAGTCCCAGTGTGGCCGATCACCCTCTCAGGTCGGCTACGCATCGTCGCCTTGGTGAGCCGTTACCTCACCAACTAGCTAATGCGCCGCGGGCCCATCTGTAAGTGACAGCCGAAACCGTCTTTCAGCTTCCCCTCATGAGAGGAAAAGGATTATCCGGTATTAGCTCCGGTTTCCCGAAGTTATCCCAGTCTTACAGGCAGGTTGCCCACGTGTTACTCACCCGTCCGCCGCTAACCACCGAAGTGGTTCGCTCGACTTGCATGTATTAGGCACGCCGCCAGCGTTCGTCCTGAGCCAGGATCAAACTCTCCAAGAAAGTTGATTAGCTCATTTTGTTACGTTGGCTTCGTTTCATTAAAGAAACGAAATATTTTTGTTTGTTGACGTTTTTGTTTGTTTAGTTTTCAAAGAACAATGTCTTTATCGCTCAAAAGCGACTTTATTATCTTACCGAGTTATCAACTGAAAGTCAATAACTTTTTTAACTTCTTTTTTCTTACTAAGTTACTGTCTCGCAGCAACAGATATTAATATACCACCAATAATGGTTAGGTGCAATAGACTTTTTCGCTTTTATTCTTATTTGTTTAAAGTAAAAATATTCATACAAATAATACAAAAGGAAAGTGCCGGTTTTATCCGGCACTTTTACTACAATTAACGATGACGCATTAATGGGAATAATAGAACGTCACGAATAGATGGTGAATTGGTTAACAACATTACTAGACGGTCGATACCAATTCCTAAACCACCTGTTGGTGGCATACCGTATTCTAATGCTTCAACGAAATCCTCATCCATCATATGGGCTTCGTCGTTACCTTGCTCACGCTCTTTTAATTGCGCTTCAAAACGTTCTCTTTGGTCAATTGGATCATTCAATTCAGTAAAGGCATTTGCATGCTCACGAGCAACGATAAACAATTCGAAGCGATCTGTAAATCGAGGATCTTCCTCATTTTTCTTCGCTAACGGTGAAATCTCTACTGGATGACCATATATAAAGGTAGGTTGAATCAGTTTCTCCTCAACCTTTTGCTCAAAGAACTCATTAACAATATGGCCGTAGAGCATATTGTCGTTAATCTCCACTCCATGTTCTTTGGCATGTTGACGAGCCTCTTCTACACTCATTTCTTTCCAGAAATCTACACCGGTATATTCTTTAATCGCATCTACCATGTGTAATCTTTTCCACTCAGGTTTAAGATCTACTTCATATTCACCATATTGGATAGTTGTTGTGCCTACTACCTCTTGGGCAATATGGGCAATTAGATTTTCTGTTAGGCTCATGATGTCTCTGTAATCTGCATATGCTTCATATAACTCAATCATCGTGAATTCGGGGTTGTGACGTGTAGACACACCCTCATTTCTGAATACACGGCCGATTTCATACACCTTCTCAAGTCCACCTACGATTAGACGCTTTAAGTGAAGCTCGATGGCAATCCTCATAAATAACGGCATATCTAAAGCATTATGATGCGTAATGAACGGTCTAGCAGATGCTCCACCAGCAATCGAATGCATCATCGGTGTTTCAACCTCTAAATAACCATGGTCATCTAAATAGCGACGCATAGATTGGATAATACGGCTTCTAGCAATAAAGGTCGCCTTGCTCTCTTGGCTCATGATTAGATCCAAATAACGCTGGCGGTAACGTTGTTCTACATCCTTTAAACCGTGGAACTTATCCGGAAGTGGGCGCAATGCTTTTGTTAGGAATTCAAAGGTCTCTACTTTTACAGAAAGTTCGCCGACTTTTGTTTTAAATAGAGTGCCAGTTACTCCGATAATATCACCTAAATCAGCAGAATCGAAAATCTTATAGGATTCTTCCCCAATCGCATCCTGACGAACATAGACTTGAATTTGCCCAGTTAAATCTTGAATATGAGCAAAACCTGCCTTACCCTTACCACGCTTAGTCATAATACGACCTGCAAGAGAAACAGAAACATTCTTTGCCTCAAGGTCTTCTTTTTCAATTTCACCGTACTGATTAATTAATTCCATTGCGCTGTGAGAACGGTCATATCGCTTACCAAATGGATCAAGACCATGTTCACGCATGCTATTCATTTTTTCGCGTCTGACCCTCAATTGGTCATTTAATTCTTCCTGACTCAATGCAATCAACTCCATTTATTCTTTTATTATGTAAAACGCTAAACAAATCCGCGCATTATCACTTTTTTTACATACTATATTATTTTACACAAACTTAAGAATTCAGACATCAAAAAAGTAAGTAATATAGAATAAAAAGAGGATGTCCCAAAACAAAGTGTCAGACCCCACAACCTCAACATATCGCTGAACTTCTCATAAAAGGCGACTATATATGAGTGTTAAACGTGAGGTCAGACCCTTTGGAACATCCTCCTTCATTCTAATCAAAAATAGTATAGAAAAAGATAGATTAGATGTCAAACTAACCTACGATTAATTCACTTTGTTCTATTTCTTCAACCTCAGCGACTAATCCATTAAGAATGATCACTAAGTCTTCTCTTGTATTACACTCATTGATGGCATTGCGGACTCTGCCATTTCCACGTACGCCTTTTAAATACCAAGCAGCATGTTTACGCATTTCACGAACTGCAATATACTCATCTTTAAGTGCAATTAACCGATCTAAATGCAGGATACACACATCTATTTTTTCACGAACAGAAGGCTCTGGCATTAATTTACCTGTCTCTAAATATTGAACCGTACGGTAAATCATCCATGGGTTCCCTAAAGCTGCTCTACCGATCATAACCCCATCCACACCTGTTTCTTCTATCATTCTCTTCGCATCCTGTGGTGTTTGCACATCACCGTTACCGATAACGGGAATGTTAACAGATTGTTTTACTTCTCGAATAATATCCCAGTTTGCTTTTCCTTCATACATTTGAACACGTGTACGACCGTGAAGAGCAACCGCCTTTCCTCCCGCACGCTCAACTGCTTGGGCGTTTTTAACCGCAAAAATATGCTCTTCATCCCAGCCCATGCGCATTTTAACGGTAACTGGCTTTTCTACCTCTGCTACAACAGCAGATACCATTTCATAGATTTTATTCGGATCAAGTAGCCATTTTGCTCCTGCGTCACATTTCGTAATTTTTGGAACCGGACAACCCATATTAATATCGATAATATCCGCGTTCGTATTTTTATCAACAAACTTTGCAGCCTCAACTAGCGTTTCCTTTTCACCACCAAAAATTTGCAAGCTAAGTGGTTTTTCGCGTTCATCGATATAGAGCATATTCATCGTTTTTTCATTTTTAAGAACGATCCCTTTGTCACTTACCATCTCAGCACAGACTAAACCTGCACCAAATTCCTTTACCGTTAAACGGAACGCTGAGTTACATACCCCAGCCATCGGCGCTAGGACAACTGGATTCTTTATTTCAATGTTGCCTATTTTCAACATAAACCGACCTCCTATTCTTTTGGCATTAGATCTTCTATCGTTATTTTTAAGGAGTGTGCGATTCGCTGTAGTAAATCGTCTGCCGGGAGACGGTTTCCCCTTTCGATTTCTCCTAGTATTGACACTGATACTCCTAGTTCCTTCGAGAAGCCTTCTTGTGTAAAACCTTTTAGCTTTCGATAGGCTCGAATACGTCTTCCCCATTTTTCTGCTTCCATATTCGGACTCCTTCTTTATCAGGTATAGCATTTAACCATGCTGCAAGAGGTTTTTCCATTTCTGGAATACTGATGTCACGATTTGTTTCTAAAAGTGGTATCATTACAAACGCCCGCTCTATCATTCTCGGATGCGGAACGATTAGCTTCTCTGTTTCAATATTTTCTTGGTTATAAAGGAGAATGTCAAGGTCTATTGTGCGTGGCCCCCATTTAATTTCCCTTTTTCTCCCAAGTTCTAATTCTGTTTTCAGGCATACTTCTAATAGTTCCATTGCACTAAATGTCGTTTGAATCTCGATTACCATATTTAAAAATAAGTCCTGGTCTTCATAGCCGACAGGGTCTGTTTCGTAGATTGAGGAATAATTTACTAGTTCTATCTGTGAATAATCTACTAAATGCTTAATAGCACTCATTAGATTATCATAGCGGTTTCCTATGTTAGAACCAAGGGCAATAAATGCTGTATTTTCCACTCTCATCTTCTCCTCGTAATTTCTACTGCTACAGACTGATAGTGACCCGGAATAGGTGGGTCTGGCTTAATGACCTTTACCGTTACATCTAAAACTAAAGGAAATTGCTTCAACACACTGCTAGCAATTCTTTCTGCAACAGCTTCCACTAACTTATATGGTTTTCCCTCAACTATTTCTTTGCACACTTGATAAAGTTCACCATAATTGACGGAATGCTCAAGCTCATCCGTTTCTCCTGCTTTTTTCAAATCAACTGTCACTGATAAATCAACAGCAAAACGTTGTCCTAATCGGTTCTCCTCAGGAAACACACCATGGTACCCGTAAAATTCCATCCTGTTGACAAATATTTTATCCAAGTACTTCACCCTTTCCCATTAGTACATCCATCATTTTTGCCATTCTACTCATTTCTTTAATATCATGAACTCGAATGATTTGGCAGCCTTTTTGTATACCATAACAAACAGTTGCTCCTGTACCTTCCATTCTTTCATCAACAGGGAGATTTAATGCTTGTCCAATAAGCGATTTTCTTGAAGTCCCTAGAAGCACAGGATAGCCTAGCATCACTAATTTATCTAAATTTTGCATTGTCAGCACATTTTCTTGATAATCCCGCGCAAATCCAATACCTGGATCAAGGATAATATTTTCATCTCTTACTCCAGCTTTTTTTGCAATAGCAATACTTTCAAAAAGGTCATTTATAACATCTCTCATGAAAAATTGATAGTTCCGGTCATGTCGATTATGCATTAACACAATGGGAACATCATATTGAGCAGCCACAGGGGCCATCTGCTCATCAGCCTTTGCTCCCCAAATATCGTTAATAATATGAGCGCCTGCTTCAATGGCCTGTTTGGCAACTTCTGCTTTATAGGTATCAATAGAAATTGGTACTTGGACATGCTCTGAAATCGCCTTAATAATAGGGATGACTCTTTCTAACTCTTCCTCTACAGGAACAGCCGCAAAGCCTGGTCTAGTTGATTCTCCGCCAATATCGATAATATCCGCACCATTCACTACCATTTCTTTGGCATGTTCAATTGCTTTTTCAATATGATTAAATTTTCCGCCATCAGAGAAGGAATCTGGAGTGACGTTTAGAATTCCCATTATCATAGTTTTCTTTGTAAAATCTAAGGTATAAGGTCCACAATGAATTAGTCCTTGGTGTGCATTCAACCCAATTCCTCCTAGCTAAAATTTTTCACTTCCTTTATCATACATGAAATTAAAAATTGTTTCATTTTTCATGCAAAAAAAGAAGCACTGGCAATGGCCAATGCCTCTCTCTATTTATTTATTCAGCGTCATATTGGTACAACGGAGTACTTAAGTAACGCTCACCGTTGTCTGGAATAATCGCAAGGACCTTTTTACCTTTTCCAAGCTTCTTTGCCACTTCGATCGCTGCGTGAATGGCTGCACCTGAAGAGATTCCGCCAAGAATTCCTTCTTCTTTAGCTGCTCGGCGCGATGCTTCAAAAGCTTCTTCTGTTCCAACTTTTATAATCTCATCGTAGATATTTGTATTTAAGGTGTCAGGAATAAATCCTGCTCCAAGTCCTTGAAGCTTATGCGGACCTGGTTTTCCTCCTGATAATACAGGAGAATCCTGTGGCTCTACCGCATAGATTGTAACTTCTGGGAATTTTTCACGAAGCACACTTCCTGCTCCTGAAATCGTTCCTCCAGTTCCAATTCCTGAAACAAAAGCATCCAGTTGATCCATTTGCTCAGCAATCTCTTTCCCTGTTGTTCTTCTGTGAACTTCTGGGTTCGCTTCATTCTTAAATTGCTGAGGTAAGAAGTAACCATGTTCCTTTACAAGTTCTTCTGCCTTAGCAATTGCCCCTTTCATCCCTTCAGGACCTGGCGTTAATACTAGTTCAGCACCATAAGCACGAAGCAGGTTCCGTCTTTCTAAGCTCATTGTCTCTGGCATTACAAAGACTGCTTTATATCCCTTTGCAGCAGCAATCATGGCAAGACCGATACCAGTATTACCACTTGTAGGTTCAATAATTGTATCTACGCCAGGTTTAATTAACCCTTTTTCCTCAGCCGCTTCAATCATGGCTAATGCGATACGATCCTTTACACTGCTGCCAGGATTGAAATATTCCAGCTTTAAGTAAACCTCAGCACTATTTTCATCTACTAATCTGTTTAATTTTACAATAGGAGTTTGGCCGACTAATTCGGCAACTGAATTTGCAACGCGAACCATAATGGCACCTCTATTCCGAGTATTTTTATTGGATTTATAATGAATTTACCAGTTTTATACTTGTTTTGTCAATTGTTTTAGCTCGCTAAAATTATGAAATTTTCCGCAAATTTTGTAAAAGAAAAACACAGACATTTTGCTGTGTTTTTTGCATGACTTACTCTTTATTTTTATCTTTCCCATAAAACCATTTTACCTCAACTTCATCCCAAAAAGTTGATGCGGTAGCCGGTGTTTTCATTTGCTCAAGGGCTATTTGCCTACGGATTTGTTCTTTCACTTCATCAAAGGAGTAACTTTTTCCGCTCAGCTTTCCTTCTAGCTTAATTAAGGCGTACCCATCATCCACCTTTATTGGTTTACTATATGCACCCTTTTTAAGCTTTTTAGCTGTTTCTATATATTTTTGGGGATACCGTTCATCCTCTTCCGTAATATACCCAATATCTCCGCCTTCATTAGCTGAGAATTCATCAATCGAGCGTTCCATCGCCAACGCAGAAAAACTAGATCCATGCGCTAACTCTTTTGATGCTTTTGTTGCTTCATTTTTTGTTTTAACAATAATCTGTGATAGATGATAGGCAGTAGGGATATTGAAAAGGTCTTTATTTTTTTCATAATACCTTTTTAATTCTTTTGAAGAAACGTCCACATCTCTTGTTAAAAGCTCTTCTAACAAAAGGGTGTTGCGTAATTCTTCTTTCCACTTCTTCTCGCTTGCATGATTTTTTTGACTAAGCGGATCCACAGTGGTTTGGAGCATTCTAAATTCACGCTCAACCTCTTGATCTGAGATTTTTATTTTGTACTTAGCCGCTGTTTCTGTAACAACCTTCTGATCGATCATTTCCTTTAAGACGTCTTTTCCATATTTAGCTTCTAATTCATTGAGCCAATCCTGTCTGGAAATAGACGTTTTTCCCACTGTCGCAACGGCTTCCTCGCTCATCGCTGCCCCGCTTGCTTCTTTCACCTTCGACTGAAAAAAAACAACCGTTAGAACATTCACCAAAATAAGGGCAGCAATTACCATCCAAAGCTGCTTCTTCCCCAATCTCTTTCCCCCTAGGAATGCTTATTTAGCTTCCTTTTTCATTTCTTCTAGCTCGTCTTTAGTGAAAAGATATTTCTCATTACAAAAGTGACAATGAGCTTCCGCTTGGCCGTCTTCCTCGATCATAGCATCAATTTCAGTTTTACCTAATCCAATGATTGCATTGGCAAACCGATCCTTCGAGCAGTTACACGCGAATTGTACAGGCATCTTTTCTAATATCTTCACCTGTTCTTTTCCGAATAACTCCGCTAAAATCTCCTCAGGTGTTAACCCTTGCTCAATTAATTTGGAAACAGGTGGAATGGTACTTAACCGTTCCTCCACTTGTGAAATAACAGATTCAGGGGTTCCTGGCATTAATTGAAAAATAAACCCACCCGCTGCTAAGATTGTATCATCTGGATTAACAAGCACACCGACACCAACAGAAGATGGTACCTGCTCAGAGGTGGCAAAATAATACGTAAAGTCCTCACCCAATTCTCCAGATACAAGAGGAACCTGCCCAGAGAAGAAATCACGTAAGCCGATATCCTTCACTACTGCTAACATCCCGTCTGTTCCGACCGCGCGGCGGACATCAAGCTTTCCATGTTCATTCGATTCAAAATCAACCTCTGGATTCGTTACATACCCACGGACTTCTCCCTTCGCGTTGCTGTCAACTACGATTGGACCCAGTGGACCGCCACCGTTAATTTTAATGGTAAGCTTATCCTCGCCTTTAAGCATAGCACCCATCATAACTCCTGCGGTCAACGTGCGGCCAAGTGCCGCTGATGCAGTCCTCCAGGTTTGATGACGCTCTTGTGCCTCTCGGATAGTTTCCGTTGTTCTTACTGCATATGCTCGTATATTTCCATCACAGGCTAACGCCTTAACTAAATAATCACTCATGGTAAAACTCCCTTCTACGCTGCTAAACCTTAGGTTATCCCATATTACGCTTATAGATAAGCTGCAACCCTTTTAAAGTTAAAAATGGATCGACTATATCAATAATTGTGGATTCTTGGGCAATTAAATTGGCAAGACCGCCTGTGGCAATCACTGTTGCCCTCTTACCACCTTGTTCCATCATCCTCTTAACGATGCCTTCTACTTGTCCTACATATCCATAAACAATACCCGCTTGCATCGCTGCTACTGTATTTTTGCCGATAACACCTTCAGGTCGAGCGATTTCTATTCGAGGCAACTTGGCAGCCCTTGAGTATAACGCTTCTGTAGAAATGCCCACCCCAGGAGCTATAGCCCCGCCCATATATTGACGCTCTTCATTTACATAACAATAGGTAGTAGCTGTACCGAAATCAACAATAATGAGCGGACTTCCATATTCATGAATCGCTGCCACCGCATTTACAATACGGTCTGCACCCACTTCTCTTGGGTTTTCATATTTAATATTCAGTCCCGTCTTAATTCCAGGTCCCACTACTAGCGGCTTTATATGGAAATACTTTTGACACATTCTTTCTAGTGCAAACATGATTGGTGGTACGACAGAAGAAATAATGATACCGTCAATATCGGTAAAAGATAGACCAGAATGATCAAACAATGCTTTTATATTCATACCAAATTCGTCTTCTGTACGATTTCGGTTTGTCTCTATCCGCCAATGATATTTAAGTTCATCCCCATGATATACACCTAATACGATATTTGTATTTCCTACATCTAATACGAAAATCAAATCTATCACTCACTTTACCGATTTTTCTTTACTTTTCATTACTCGGAAACATCATACCATAAATAATATATGAAGAAAAAAAAAGAGTGCTTCAGAGAAGCACTCTTTCTAAGTTTACTTATAATCAATGTCATCTGGAGGAGTATCTAAAAAGGATTTTTCTTCTTTAGGTGCCTCTTCCTTTTTCGTGCTGATGTTTACCTTCACATCATTCTTCGGTCCAATCTTCACAGCATCTAAGTGAAGAGAAGGATCTGGCATATGACCATGTTCAACCAAGTATTTGATTTGTTCAGCAACAAGCGTTTCCACTTCAAGTAGAGTCTTAGCAATTAAATCAAGCTTATCGCGATTCTCAGTAAGAATCTTTCTAGCTCTTTCATAACACTCTTTAATAATTCTTTGGATTTCAAGGTCGATTTCGTAAGCAATCGCATCCGAGTAATTTTGCTCATTATGGATGTCACGGCCTAAGAATACTTGACCCCCTTGACCTTGGCCAAACTGAAGTGGTCCAAGTTTATCACTCATACCGTATTCAGTTACCATTTTACGAGCAATACCTGTCGCACGTTGGAAGTCATTGTGCGCACCCGTACTTACTTCTCCAAAAACGATTTCCTCAGCGACACGTCCACCTAATAGACCAACAATTTTATCAAGTAATTCCGGTTTAGTCATAAAGTAACGGTCTTCTCTTGGAAGCATGACAGCATATCCACCAGCTTGCCCACGTGGTACGATTGTAACCTTGTGAACCATATCAGCTTCATCAAGTACTAACCCAATAACCGTATGACCACCTTCGTGGAAAGCAACAATATTACGTTCTTTTTCCGAAATAACCCTGCTCTTCTTAGCCGGGCCAGCAATCACTCGGTCGGTTGCTTCATCAATATCTTCCATGTCGATTTTCTTCTTACTGCTACGGGCTGCAACAAGGGCTGCCTCATTCAATAAGTTTTCTAAATCGGCACCTGAAAACCCAGGTGTACGCATGGCAATATTCTTTAAGTTAACTGATTCATCTAATGGCTTATTACGAGCATGTACTTTAAGTACAGCCTCACGACCCACTACATCTGGACGGTCAACGGTAATTTGACGGTCAAAACGTCCTGGACGTAATAATGCAGGGTCAAGGATATCTGCACGGTTGGTTGCTGCTACAATGATTATTCCTTCATTTGCACCGAAACCATCCATTTCAACTAAAAGTTGATTCAAAGTTTGTTCACGTTCGTCATGCCCACCGCCAAGTCCGGCTCCACGCTGACGTCCAACAGCATCTATTTCATCAATGAAAATGATACATGGTGCATTTTTCTTAGCATTTTCAAATAAGTCACGCACACGGGAAGCTCCAACCCCAACAAACATTTCAACGAAATCAGAACCACTTATTGAAAAGAAAGGAACTCCTGCTTCACCAGCAGTTGCTCTTGCTAACAATGTTTTACCTGTTCCTGGAGGTCCTACTAAAAGAACACCTTTTGGAATTCTGGCGCCAAGCTCAGCGAATTTGCGAGGGTCTTTTAGGAACTCAACCACCTCAACTAATTCTGCCTTTTCTTCGTCTGCACCAGCTACATCTCTAAAACGAACCTTTTTCTTATCATCATTATAAAGCTTAGCCTTACTTTTCCCGAAGTTCATTACTCGGCTTCCGCCGCCTTGAGCTTGGTTTAATAAGAAGAAGAATAAAATAAAGATAATCACGAACGGAATAATGGAAGTAAAGAAGGTAACCCAGCCGCTAGTTTCTTTAGCCGGCATCACTTCTACATCTTTCCCTGACTTATCTATCCGATCAAGAATCTTCTCACTGTTTGGTACGTAAGTGATAAACTTCTTACTTGCTTTATCCTCGCCCCGAACTTCAAATACACCCCGTTCAGGCTGCATGGAGAAAGATTTCACTTCCCCGTTTTCGAGCTTTTGAACAAACTTATCATACGTTAAACGAGTCGTAGTCTCATTGCTTCCGTTAAAGAAGCTTACTACACCAATAATGACTAAAAATATCAATAAATAAAAGATGGTATTACGGAAAATCCGATTCATCTCTTACCTCCTCCCGAGGGTAAAAACTATATTAAATAGTATCATAGAAAATCTTACTAATTCAAGGAATTACTCTCAATTCTATAGGGTGTTGAAAGCCCACCGTTGAAGGAATTATGATTCCATTTCCAATGAAATTTATTGATTATTGCTATATACTTCCGGTTTCAAAACCCCAATATATGGAAGATTGCGGTATTTCTCAATATAATCCAATCCATATCCAACAACAAACTCGTCTGGAACAATAAATCCTACATAGTCTGCTTGGATGGAACTTTTTCTGCCTGTAGGCTTATCAAGCAGAGTAACAATTTTGATTGATTTTGCTTTTCTGTAGCGGAATAAGTCTACTAAGTAGCTGAGAGTTAAACCACTGTCAATGATATCCTCAATAATTAATATGTCTCTGCCTTCTACAGAAGTATCTAAATCCTTAAGGATTTTTACTTCACCTGAAGAAACAAAGGCGCTACCATAACTTGAAACATCCATAAAATCCATTTCTAGATAACAGTCCATCCGCTTTAGTAAATCAGCCATAAAAGGCATTGCTCCTTTTAGAACACCAATTGCTAGCGGAAAACGGTCCTTATATTCTTCAGTTAACTGTGTAGCCAACTCTTTAATTTTTTCTTGAATTTCTTCTTCTGAAACTAACACCTTTTCAATATCCTGATTCATCATAAAATGTGCCCCCTAGAAGATCGTTACTTATTGTATGTGAGTAGTATATATTGCTTAGCGTTGTAATCTATACCTTCTAATGAAGATTTTTTTAGACCTGGAAGCCAGAGAATACAATCTTCACTATCGGTTATTACAGGCCATGTATCCCTATCCTGTACAGGAACCTTTTGATCAATAAAAATATCCTTTATTTTTTTTGATCCGTGCATTCCCTTTAATGTCATTCGATCACCATTCTTCCTTGTTCGGATGACAAGCGGCCATTTGATCCCATCCACATAAAACAAGGCTGTGTTTGGATGATGTAATTCAGGATTTTCCCCGTCTAAATAATCGAATCGAATACTCCCGCCATTTGGGAGCTTAACCATTCCTGGTTCCTCGATTTCAATCCGATAAGGCTTAGCCTCAGGTGATTGAAATTGAAACGACAATTGCTGGTAGGAACGAATAACTTTTAAACCATTTGGGAAATCAAGTTTACCTGAAGGCTCACGGTGATGAATAATTGAAAATACTTGGTCGATATGTACGGCAGAAAGAGAAGCAGGCTTATCTTTGTAAAGATAGTTTAATATTAGTTGAATACCTCTCCTTTGTAAAGGTAAAGGCATCTCAAGAAATGTTTTTATGTCAATAGTAATTTTGCCCTTTTCTCTTTTTGTCATTACGGAATTCATCTGTTTTTTTGTTAAATCCAAAAGGAAGACTTCATCACCTTGTAATTCTTCGCTAAAACGTTGGAAATGCTCATGAACATGATTGTTTTCCTCCTTTAAAAAAGGAAGAACCTGTTTGCGAAATCGATTTCTACTATAGATACTTTTCAAGTTACTAGGGTCTAACCTCGGTTTTAATGCATGTTTTTTACAATAAGACTCAATTTCATCCTTTGTCACAGAGAGGAACGGACGAAAAATAAATCCTTTTCCAAACGTGCGTGTAAATGGAATCCCGGCTCTTGCCATTCCAGTGCTGCCTCTAGTTAAGCGCATGAGAATGGTCTCAATCTGATCATCCCCGTGATGACCCAGGGCCAAATAGTGGAAATCATACTTCTCCATTATTTCTGAGTAAAATTGATATCGCACTTCTCTTGCTGCTACTTGAGAACTCTTTCCTGTAGCCTCCATTATTTTCGTTACATCAATCTGTCTCATTTCAAATGGAATAGCGTACTCTTGACAGAAATCTTTTACAAACATGGCGTCCTCAAAGGACTCCTCCCCACGGAACATATGGTCCACATGGGCGACAACGATGGAAAGATTTTTCCTGTCTTTTTGAGAATGCAGATAGTGAAGTAGTGCCAGGGAATCAGGACCACCTGAAACTCCAACAACAATCTGTTTGTTATCTAATTGAAACGAGTGGCGATTAAGATAATCCTCAATCTTTGTTTCCAACATAGTATGGCACTCTTTCCTTACAACAAAGTATTTGCAAAAAAAATTTAAGAATACCAATAGCTTACCACTAACCATAAATAACTATCAAAACTTTGGCATTATAAATGTAGGATTACCTTCTTAATACGAATGTAACTAAAAAAGGTTTCAACTATTTATAGTAATTTATCGAAGGTGTACCAAGCATAGAAAGCACCTAAAAGGACAGCGATGATTAAAAATTCAAGCCATCCGCTTTTTTTCTTCTTTTTTCGGTAAGTCTGCCTAGTTAATGGTTTTTGATTCTTTGCCAATCCCCCTTTTATCAGGTTTGAGGAAGTTGGAGTAGACATGGATGATTTTAAAGGAGGAGTAACTGTTTTTTTATCAGTCATACGCCCTAAAAGATCCGCACGCATCTCTTTTGCACTACTGTATTGTCCTTGAAGGGCACGCAGGATAATTTTTTCATATCTTGTTAACTCCGGCTTTTGTCGGATCGCATCCTTTAACTGCTGTATTCCTCCAGTTGTTTTATTAAAACGTTTTGGATAAGCGGTATTAATCATAATCATAGCCACGGCAAACAAATCATAAGAAGGTTCGGCTTTCCTTGATCCTAACCCCCAGTAGCCTCGGTCATAAAACTCCGTAAATTCCTTAATGGCTCTTCCCTGAATGGTGGTACCTCCCACATCGATACACCTTATTTTCGGAGGCGGGCCAGTAACGATTAAATTTTCTGGTTTTAAATCGCCAAATACCCATCCGTTTTCATGAAGCGTGTCTAAATCCTTAAGCAGCTGAATAAATAATATCGTTGACCAAGACTTGCCCTTTTCTCGAATGAAAGTTAGCAAATCCGGACCTTGGATATATTCCATGACATAAAAGGAAATTCGTGCGCGAGGACTCTGCCAATCATCGACATCAAGTAAAGAAGGCCCGAGGGTTGATCCCTGGACCTTTGCAAAGGATTTTAATACATTTACCTCAGAGGTAATCGACATACCGTTATCACTCATTTTTAAAGCTACTTGAGTGTTTTTATGTTTCGCAAGGTAGACGACCCCATTTGCTCCAAATCCTAGCTCTTTTATAATTGTATAGTTATTTGAATGCCATTTCCCTGAAATGACTGTCCCGGGGCTTACCTTACATTGATTCTTCAAAGTATGATTCATCATCACGTGAAAGCATGCTCCTTAAAGATTGTTTTTGATTAAACGCTGAAATAGCCGTCCGCAATGCCGGTCCCGTCGGTGTAATTCCTCCTGTCGAAAGTTGGGAGAAAACACTTGTCAAAGATTGCATCTTTGGTGTCCAATCGAGCAATTTTTCGACATCATTCTTTTTCCCGGGAAATACATAAACAGAAAACTGATTTTCTCCTGAGCGGGCATTTAAGCTTAGAGAGAGGTCAAAAAGTGCCTCTTTTACCATTGGCAGTTTATGTTTCATGCTGGCGCTTGTATCGACAAGAATCAACACATCTAATTCGACAGTTTCTCCTAATTCATCCACAACCTCCATCACTTCGCCTCGTTTTTCCGGAGGCAGGTCTTCCATTGTTTGTGAGCGGCCCAGGATTTGCTTTAATTGACTGTTCACTACTCCTTGAATGGTTTGATTCATGGCTTTACGAGTAACCATTTGGACGGTTTGAGAAAGAGCTTGTGCATAGACTATTTGGCTGACTCCTCCACCTGATAGCGCGATTCCCTCAATTTCTGTCATACCTTTTTCATCAATAATATCCTGTTCAACAACACCAATGACATTTACCGTAATGCCTTGTTCTTTCGCAAGAGCAGCCATAGCGATTGGATCTTCACCTTGATTAGAGCACCCATCTGTTATTAATAGGATCTGGCGGATTTTCCCTGTGTACATAACCTTCTCCCTCCATAAACGTATTGGTACCATTTTCGACGGGTTCAGGGTGATTTATACATAGTTTCCTAGGAAGTGGGTAAAATAATCGGTTTAAAGTGTATAGGCATACACACAGGGTTTAATATTTTTTAAACATTTCCTATGCATTTCTTTTGTAGACTGGGATTGATGCCCATTTTGGTGTGTTATGTTTTATTTTTGCGACTGTAACTGTCATATCGTCTTCGATTAGCCCAGACCTTGACCGAATAACTTCCTCCATGATTAAGTCAGCAACTTCTTGCGGGTCATCTGTCTGTAATTCTTGTACTTTTCTTTTCATCCATAAATCATAATTCTCTACATGCTTTGGCCCTTCAAACACTCCGTCACTCATCATAATTAGTAAGTCTCCGGCTTTAAGCTGTTCACTGACCACATCCACATCAAACTCTTGAATAATTCCCATTGGCAAATTGCTTGCCTGAATTTTTATGATCTTATTTCCCCTCTTAATAAAGCTTGGTGTAGATCCAATCTTCAAGAACTTAGCCGAGGCATTTTTAAGGTCAATCATCGCTAAATCCAAGGTTGAAAATATTTCATCCGTTGTTCGAAGGGAAAGAATTGAATTCACCGATTTAATCGCTACCTTTTCTTCAATTCCAGATTGGAGAATTTTTTGTAGTAACTGCAGTGTTTCTTTACTCTCATAATGAGCCCTTTCGCCATTTCCCATTCCATCACTGATGGCAATAGCAAACTTACCTAAACCTAATTCAATCGTTGAATAGCTGTCCCCTGATACCAACCCGCCATCCTTAGCAGCATGAGCCACTCCTGTTTCAACCGTATAGGCTTTTGATGAACGAAACGTTACGTGACAGAATCCACTCGGATAGGATGCACATTCCTCCTTATTCACTACAATTGTCTCCCCAAGAATATCGGATAACATCGGTGCTATTAACTTTTCACACTCACCATGACCATTACAAAATGGGACAGACATCTCAATATCTACATTCCCTTGTTCAAGGCTGTAGATTTCTACTTGTTCAATGTGGATACCGAAGTCCTGGAGTGCTTCCATAATTAGCTCTTCCTGCTTATGATGATTTTCCCTTTCCCTCTGGATTTCTTTTGCAAAGTTCTCCATTACTTCAGACACACCTAACAATTGGTCGGCAACCAGCTTACGACTTTCCTGGACTTGTTTCTTTAATCTTTGATTAGCTTGAAAGAAAGTTAATTCCTGACCAATTGTTTCGAATACTTTTTTCGAACGTGTGCAATGCTTGTCCCACTCTCTTGATAATCTTGGAGAGACATTCCCATCATTTTGATCCATTTCATGAATAATCTCTTCCATGTAAGCATAGGTTGTATTAAAATTCTTCGCCCAGCATTGTTCCTTCTTAAAACAAGTTTGACAGGTTCTTTCTGTTACATTGCTCATAAAGTAATCCATTTCCCTGTCATTTTCATTATCATCAGGCTGAACTTCCATTTGAGAAAAGCTCTTTGATAAGGCATGAAATACACTGGAAAATTGCGACACCCTTTGTGCCGTTACGTCCCGCATTTTCCTCATATATTTCTGCTGTTCAGCTGTATATTCTGGCGTACCAGGAATATACTTGGCTAATCTAGAAGTGAAAACTTGTGGTGTTATGAGGAATAAGAAAATAGCCGCCGTCGATTCTAATACCGTTAAAAGGATGGATCCTCCTCCCTCCCCATACATGCCAATTAAAAGAGTGGCAATCAGTAGCCCTGCGGATACACCTATTTTTTTCCCTTCTTTTAACAGGCCGCCCAACACACCTGAAAAAGCAAGCAAGCTCATATGATAGAAGCTTGATACACTTGCAAGGCTAAAAATCAAGCCTGTTACGACACCAACCGTCGAGCCAACCGTGGCCCCGGCAATAAAGGAAAATACTAATACCAAATATCTCGACATAATATGCTCAATCGACAAATCATACACCTTCCAGCCAATTGTTCCCGTCATAATGGAAGCCAGCATAATGATTAAGCACACAATTTCTTCAGTTTTTAATAATTGTCTACGTTTATTTAAGGTTAATAGAGGAATGCTTTGTAAAAAAATGAGTGTCAAAATAAATGAAAGACTAGCTTGTACACCTACCATCATTAAGTCATACACCGTTAGTTGTTTAGTTAAGATGAATGCTTCTGCTAGTTTCCCTAACCCTAAAATAATCCCGACAAAGAAGGGTATGGCTTTCATTTCGTTTGTCAGCCATTTTCGGCTGATTCGAAAAACAGCCAGAAAGAGAATGGTGACTATAAAGGTAAAAGCGGCATTCGCTAACGAAATGGTAGCTGCCCCTACAGTCAGTCCGATAAGGGCAAGCGGTGCCCGATCCCTTTTAATTAAGTACACAGAAGCAAAGAAGGGAAGACAGAATGGGGTTAACTTCGCCAATATTAAAGCTCGGCCGAGTAAAAAGCCGACGATTAGTAAGAGGAAACCCTTTTTTATAAAAAAGGACTCGAGCATGAATTGAACTTTCTTCAGTCCCCTCCCTACATCCCATTTTGACGAATGAAGGTTGACTTCTCTGATTGGTTCTATGAAACTTGCATTTGTCTTTTCCATAAATCACACTCCCTATTCTTTCATCGTTCAGATAATTATAAAATTAATAGGGTTAGAAGTTTGTCAAAATAGTGAATGAATGAAAATAATCGTTCGACGGTATTTCCTATATTAAAGCAAAATACAGCATAAACAAAAAAGACAAGTCGTTTGACTTGTCTTTGATTTATCATTATCGGCGTTATTACCTGATCGATTATATAAATAAGCAGCTAAGTTAGCCCCGTTTAGCTCCTCTTCCTCCACGCTTGGATTCCGTGTGCCGTTTTAAGGAAGTTAAACGATCCTCACTCTCTTTTAAGAACTTCGCCATTTTCGTTTCAAAATTCTCAGGTCTAGCATTATTCCGATCATTTGCTCTACCCTGACGAGGACGTTGTGATTGGGATCTTTGTTGCGGCTCTGGTCTATCTTTTGCTTTTTTTATAGATAGGCCAATTTTTCCGTCTTTCTCAACATTAAGAACTTTTACCTCAACTTGGTCGCCTACTTTTAGATGATCGTTAATATCTTTCACATAATTATCAGCAACCTCACTGATGTGTACAAGTCCTGTTGAGCCTTCTGGCAGCTCCACAAATGCACCGAACTTTGTAATCCCTGTTACCTTTCCTTGTAACTTGCTGCCTACTTCAATTGACATAAAAAGAATGTTCCTCCTTAAAAATATAAAAAATCAATCTTACTCTATATTATACAAAAAGGAAAAAATCAGTGTCAATAAGTCACCAGATTGGCTAATTTTCTTTCTTATCTTCAGGAATATTAAATAAGATTTCATTTTTTTCAGAGAAAAAAAATTCTTTTCTAGCGTACTTTGCAATGTACTCATCATCATTTAATTTGACGATATTCTCTTTCAGAATATCCTCCTGTTTTTTCAAATCCGCAAGCTGTTTGTCTAGCTTCTTCTTTTGTACTATTTTCGCTTCGAGTTTAGCGGTTTGGGAAATAGTACTGGAAATCATGAAGTATGATAGTAAACTGGCAAGAACGATAAACATCGCTAGTCGTCTGATCAACAGTTTTCTTTTCCTCGCTGAGGCAATTTCTGCATATTCTTGCTGTTGCACATAGGTTGACTGGATTCTTGATACATTTCGTTTCGGTTCCGCTCCCATTTCCCGTCCCTCCTTACTCTTTTCTTTTCTTCCACTTATTTATGAATGTATTAATATAATTCTTGATTCCCTTAAAATTTCCTGCCGTTTTATTATATAACTTCTCGACGCTTTTTTTAATACCTTTCGGCAAAAGTTTCCAAAAAAGTAATAAAATTTTTTGTACTGGAAAGATAATGATTTTAAGAATAAATAATACAACTTTAAAAATAAATTTGACAAGGGTGAAAATGCCCCTGCCAAACGCAATAATAATGGCAATAACTAGCTGAATCAGGCCCAGGACAGGTTTATAGATGAGTAGTCTGAAGGTTTTTTTCAAAAAGTTAATAGTTGCAATAACCGTCTGAATAACTACTTCCAGTAACTTTAAATAGATCCCTTTAAACAAGCTTTGATAGGCAGCAAATCCACATAGAAGTGCGATAAAGATATAAAAACGCAATTCTCCATCATTCACCATAAATAACGTATAAAAAATGAGCAATGCCTGGATAATCCAAAATAATAAATCATTAATAAAAACAATCCATTGCTTCCTTTTCGGCCGATTCAAAAACCGCTGATACGTATCAAACATGGCGCCAAACACAGACCCCATTCCAATCATCGAAAGCATGGTTATAAATTGTGTAGAAAGAGTCATCGAAACAACTTGCTAAAGAACCCTTTAGCCTTCTCCCCATGCTGTTCGTCCAGGTAGACTAAATCAAAAATTTTCCCTTTAATTGAAACAATGCCCTTCTCGACATCAAGATTCTTCATTTGCAGGTTTTGCCCTTTAATAGCTAAAAAACCCATCGATGTTTCTAACAGGAATTCCTCATTATCAAAGCTTTCTACTTGTTTAACACCTGTAATATCAAGGAGTTTTCTCCCTCTCATAACGACATCATGATCAGGAACACTACTCTTCGATGGATTGGTTTCATAATATTGACTCATCATTCATCCCTCACAATCATTTGTACAACCCTTTGTACATTTCTATGTGACGAATGAATGAATTAGAACATTTGAATTAGAAGCTCTCCGTAGAACCCAGTCTCTCTTCTTTTATAATCGTATACATCTCCGCTGCGTCTTCTTTCCGCGTTGTATCTTGGATTCGATCGATTCGGGCGGTAACTACACGCTGTCCAAGACGAATCGTTAATTCGTCACCTACTTTTACAGTTGAGCTTGCTTTTGCTTCCTTCCCATTAATCTCAATTCTACCTTGATCAGATACTTCTTTTGCTAAAGTCCTTCTCTTAATTAATCGAGATACTTTTAAAAATTTATCTAAACGCATAAGTAAATCCTCCTCAGTTATAATCCTTTTTCTTTTGCATCGTCCCAATACTTATCGAGCTGTTCAAGCGTATGCTTCTCAAAATCTCTGCCGCTCTCCTTCACCCTCTCTTCAACGTATTGAAAACGGCGAATAAACTTTTCGTTTGTTTCAAAAAGTGCTTCTTCCGGGTGTATGTTTAAAAATCGAGCGACGTTAACAAAGGCAAACAATAGATCTCCAAATTCTTTTTTTGCCAGCTGTAATCCTTCATCTGTTCCATTTAATTCATCGATAAATTCATCTAGCTCTTCTTTCACTTTCTCTAAAGCAGGTGTGATTTCCTGCCAATCAAACCCCACCTTTGCCGCTTTCTTTTGTAATTCATAGGCTCTTAATAAATTCGGCTGGGACTTTGAAACTCCCTCCAATAAGGAAGCTGGGACCTTCCCCTTTTCCTGTTTCTTGATTTCCTGCCAATTTTGAACTACTTCCTCTGCACTTTCAGCTTTCCCGTTCCCGAACACATGAGGATGGCGGCGAATCATTTTAGCTGAGAGCCCCTCAATCACGTCATCAACTGAGAAATATCCATCATCCTCACCAATCTGGGCATGAAGCATTACCTGCAGCAAGACATCGCCTAGTTCTTCAATTAAATGATCAATGTCACCACTATCAATGGCCTCAATGACTTCATAGGTTTCTTCTATTAAATATCTTTTTAATGATTCATGTGTTTGTTTCTTGTCCCAAGGGCAGCCATCTGGTCCTCTTAAAATAGCAATAATTTCTCTTAGCTTAGAGAAATTCTTATAGAGAATCTCTTCTTCCACGACAGGTGGTACATAGACGGAAGTGAGGTTATTGATAGATACATTTCGGTCAAGCTCATAGAGTGGTACTTTTTCAATAACCTCCTGTTTACTGCCTGCTGCTGTAACAATAAACACCTCGTAATCATCCGGCAGTTTTTCCATTAAAGTTAATTTTACATTAGAAGCAATAAATTGGTCGTACACCTGGCTGATAAAAATGTGCTGCTCTAATTGCAGTTGACCCACATGTAATGCATTTCCATCAAGCAATTGAAATCCTTCAACTGGATCGATTTTTAAGGAAGCAAACAAGGCATCAATAAAACTCTGACCACCGCCAATACTTATTTCAACCTGGTTCTTCGGTCCATATTGTAAAAGAAGCTGAACCGTCCGTTCGGCAACAAGCGGATGCCCGGGCACAGCATAGACAACCGTCTCATGTTCCGCTTTTTGTAATAACGTCTGCACAATCTCCTCATATACCGCTTCAAACTGATCGTGTTTTTCATAGACCGAATCAAAGGAGGAGTACGTCATTCCTTCTTTTTCTAACTCCTGCACAACGGGATGCTCTTTGGTCCTTAAAAATAAATGACTTGAACCCAATAATTTTTTATATACTCCCATCGGAAGCTGTTCTAAATCTCCTGCTCCCAATCCAAGTACTTCAATTCTTTTCGCCATGTTTGTCTCTATCCCTTCGCGCTAAAAAATGTATTAACCTACTACCCAATGGAAATAACGTCAGTTCTTGCTCAAGGAATACCCCACCTCTAAGGATGATGACCAAAAAGATAATCCCTCCAAAAAAGACTGCACTTAGGGACTGCATGGCTGCTCCTATCCTCTCTAGGTGAAAATCATCCATAAATATATCTGTACCCCATATGTATCCTTTTAAAAATACAACCATAGCTGTTGTTGCCCATAGGACAGTCGCTAAAGAGCGAAATGAGGCAAGGCGAGCTGAGAACATTTTCTTTAGTTTTAATAAAAGTACTCCTGTAACAATAGCCAAGGTAATAATGGTAGAAATGGCCGCTCCCTTGGTGCCACACCAGGGAACTAGCAACATGTTTAAGCCATATTTAATGGGAAACGAGACGGTTACGGCTATTGCCGGGAACACCAGCCTGCCTAGCCCCTGCATGATGGCAATAATGGTTAATATAATCGATGTAAAAAGAATAACAAATCCTAATATACCCAATTCGGTGGAACCAAGGTCATTTTCAAACAACATGATGTTTGTTGGTCTAATAATGGCCCATAGTCCCGCTGAGGCACCGAGGCCAATAACAATACTGACCTTTAACGCCAGTTGGACTTTATCCGTTAAATTGCTTTGTTTTTCTGACAATCTCTCACGGGTAATAAGCGGAACAAGGGTTAAGGACAACGAGGTCGCTGCAACTGTTCCTAATTGAATGAGTGGCTGACCACGGTCAAATATACCCTTCAAGCTTTTGGCCATATCTTTTTCCATTCCATTTATCGTTAATAAGGAATATAAGTTCAATGAGTCCGCTAATTGAATGAAGATCAGCAGCATGCCGCTTAAACAAATCATTAAGCCCTGAAAAGTGAGTGCTTTGAAAATTTCCTTTATTTCAACAGCAAAGGTTCGAAACATCCCTCTTGATGGAGCGATCCATTTCCATTCTTTACGAATCCATAGAAACATAAACAGAATAATGCTAGAAACCATGCTTCCCGTAATAGAGCCAAACATTGCCCCACCGCCAACAAGGTAAAGCGAGTATCCTTTCTGCATAAACAGATAGGACAGCAAGAGAATCGTCAACACCCGAATGGTTTGTTCTCCCACTTGTGACAGTGCAGTCGGAATCATATCACCAATTCCTTGATAGTATCCTCTTAGTAATGAGACAAAAGGGAAGGTTAGATAAACAATAGAAACTACCCTTAATAATACGGTTAAATGCGGATCGTTCATCCAAAGAGCTATAATATCTGCTCCAAAATAAAGAATCAGGAAACAAATAAAACCGAATAGTTGTAAATATATAAATGAGGTAAAAAGAAGAAGTCGAGACTTATCAACGTTCCCTTTTTCTCTCTGCTCTGCGTATAGCTTAGATATGACAACCGGGAAGCCTGTTGTTGATAGGACGATAGCAATCCCGTAGATTGGATAGACTTGTTGATATATGTAAAAGCCAATATCTCCGACAATGTTTTGAAAAGGAATACGGTAAAAAGCACTGAGGATTTTTACCACTAGTGCTGCAATGGTTAGAATGAACGCTCCTCTAAACAATGCCTTTGATTGATTGGCAGACTTCGTTGAATACATTGCTTCACCCACTAATAATAAACTCCAAAGTATTATAGCATATGAAGGCCTGATATTAGATTAAATAAAAAAGACAGCTAGTCGCTGCCTTTTTTATTTGAAAAGATTCATGTTATGATTCCATTTGTCTAGCTAGGAATCCTGCAGCTGTTTCAACTGCTTTTTGTTCTACTTCGCCAAGGGTACCTTCTCTAGAGAAGATAATGACGGCTCCAATTGGATCTCCATTAGCAATAATTGGTCCAATGGTATAGGAAGCGACGGCTTCATCATTTCCATCAGAGAGTGCAATGTCACCCTGCTGCGTATGTAGAACTGAATTCCGTTCTTCCATCGTCTTTTCTACTAAATCACTTATATTCTTATTTAAATACTCTTTTTTAGACCCGCCAGCGACAGCAATATACGTATCTCTATCACAAATTAAAATGGGATTACCGAGGCTATCAAATAGGGCTTCTGCATATTCTTTGGCAAAATCGCTTAACTCGCTGATTGGTGAATATTTTTTTAAAATGACTTCCCCGTCACGATCCACAAAAATCTCTAAGGGGTCCCCTTCACGGATACGCAAAGTTCTGCGTATTTCTTTGGGAATAACAACACGACCCAAATCATCGATTCGACGAACTATTCCAGTTGCTTTCATCCAATGTTGCCTCACTTTCATCTGATGATTATTCAACTTGGCAATGATAATCTTCCTTTTATTGAAATCATCACCAACTTTGAACTTAGTATCTTTCATCTGGAAAGTTCTATACACATTAGACATATAATTTTCACATTTTCACATATACAGGAAATTAGTTCACAGGATTTTCTTGTGCTCTTTTAGCCTTTGGGATTCCTTTTACCATCTCACCAACGATATGAAGCCATTGATGTGTCTGATACTCTTTTGTTTTTATCATTATTTTTAACCTAGGTCCCTCCATGCCAGGGGTCACATTTCGTCCAAACTGACTGCCGATATGGAAAATTTTGCTTCCGTCAATACTTTGGGTAACTTGCTCATTTATAAGGATCGTTACCTCTTGTTTCGCTTGTTTAATTTGTTCCACTCCATTTAAAAGTGCATAAACCTTTATTTCGGCAACTTGGAAAAGGAAAGCTACTTCTTCTGGATATTCTCCAAAGCGGTCAATGATTTCTGCTTGTAGTTCTTCAATCTCTTCAAGCGAATCGGCACCCCTAAACCGTTTATACATCTCGATCTTCTGGTGTCCGTCCTTAATATAAGTATCCGGAATATACGCATCAATCTCGAGGTCAATTTCAACCGACTTTTTCACTTCTGCCCCCAGATCTCCCTTGCGTTCTTCAATCGCTTCTTTAAGCATTTGTGAATAGAGGTCAAAACCAACCGAATCAATAAAGCCATGCTGTTGGGAACCTAATAGATTACCCGCTCCCCGAATGGACAAATCTCTCATGGCAATCTTAAAACCAGAGCCTAATTCGGTAAATTCCTTAATGGCCTGTAATCGTTTTTCAGCTACTTCCGTTAAAACCTTATCTTTTCGGTAAGTGAAATAAGCATAAGCGACACGGTTTGACCTTCCTACTCGACCTCGAAGCTGATAAAGCTGAGAAAGCCCCATTCGATCGGCGTCAAAGACAATTAAGGTATTTACATTCGGAATATCTACCCCAGTTTCTATGATGGTTGTACTGACAAGCACATCAAATTCGCCCGCGAGAAAACTGAGCATAACAGACTCCAACTCATTTTCCGTCATTTGCCCATGAGCGTAGGTGACACGTGCATCCGGGACAAGCATCGATATTTCTTCTGCTTTACGTTCGATGTCTTCTACTCTGTTATATAAGAAGAATACTTGTCCGTCCCTCGCAAGCTCCCGCTCGATTGCCTCCCGTACTAATGAACCATTATATTCCATTACATACGTTTGCACCGGAAAACGATTTTCAGGCGGCGTTTCAATAACCGATAGGTCCCGTACCCCAAGCATTGACATATGAAGTGTTCTTGGGATTGGAGTGGCTGTTAAGGTTAATACATCTACATTAGTTTTTAACTTTTTAATCTTTTCCTTATGTGTCACTCCGAACCGTTGTTCTTCATCAATAATTAAAAGTCCTAAATCACGATAGACAATATCCTTTGAGAGCAACCGGTGGGTACCCACTACAATATCAACTGTTCCAGCTTTTAAGCCTTTAAGCGTTTCTGTTTGTTGTTTTTTGGAGCGGAATCGACTTAACAGTCCGATATTGATTGGATAGTCTTGAAACCTCTCTCGTAGGGTTTCATGATGCTGCTGCGCCAAAATCGTTGTTGGCACAAGAAACGCGACCTGCTTTCCATCCGCTATTGCCTTAAAGGCTGCACGAATAGCCACTTCTGTTTTTCCATATCCAACATCACCGCAAAGCAGGCGATCCATTGGACGCGCTCGTTCCATATCCTTTTTAATCTCTTGGATGGAACGAAGCTGATCATCCGTTTCCTGATAGGCAAAAGAAGTCTCAAATTCCCTCTGCATATCTCCATCCGGTGAAAAAGCATAGCCGACTGCTGCCTCGCGTTCTGCATATAGCTTGATTAAATCATCGGCAATATCTTGGACGGATGATTCAACCTTTTTCTTCACCTTTTTCCAATCGGTTCCGCCCAGTTTATAGACCTTAGGCTCTTTGCCTTCTGACCCTACGTATTTTTGGACAAGATCAATTTGTTCTACAGGCACATACAGTTTATCTGTCCCCTGGTATCGAATGTGGAGGTAATCTTTATGGATTCCGTTGATTACCAGTGTTTCAATGCCTAAGTATTTTCCAATCCCGTGATTGACGTGGACCACATAATCGCCAATTTTAAGCTCTGAGTAACTTTTAATTCGTTCCGCATTCGATAGTTTTTGGCGGCTGACAGACTTCTTCACCCGTTTATTGAATAATTCTTCTTCGGTGATGACGGCAATTTTTTGAATGGAAAGCTCAAACCCGGAATGGAGGTTTCCTTTCATAATTTGCACTTTACCTGGTAAAAGCTGCTGGTTTCCCTTAACAATGCTGCCCTCAATTTCATAATCCTCTAGGACGCGCTCTAATTTTTTTACCCGTTCATCATCTGGGCCTAAAAAAAGAATAGAATAATTGCCCTTCTTCCATCGATCAATTTCCGCCTTTAATAAATGCATTTGTCCGTGGAAGTTTTGCATCTGTTTACATGAAACATTAATAATATTTTGCGGGCTGGTATTAGCCACATGCCGTAAAAATAAGGACATATAAACGATAGGAAATTCCTTTTTTTGCAACATGGCCTGCAAGTCATGAGAAATGTGGAGGTCATGGATGATCTGACCTTCTGCAAGCAACCCGGTATACCATTCCGCTTCCTCTTTTACCAATGAATCATTCATCTCTTGGACTCGGCTTATTTCATCAATAAACACAAGACCATTGGTTGGAAGATAGTCTAGTAAACTAGCAGGCTTTTCGTAGGCTAATGATAGGTACTTATACACCTGGTCCGGCTTTTGTCTATTTTTTAATAATTCTAATTCATAGCTAATATTTTGCGAAAGCTGAATTTTTGCCTTATCATCTTTTAATTTCCTAAGACTTTTTGCTAACCCAGTCTCTAATTGATTGACCATCCGGCTATAATTCTCATCTTCTAACAGAATTTCAGTGGCAGGTCCAATCATAATTTTTTTTACTTTTTCCTTTGAACGCTGATCTTCAAGAGAAAAATAGCGAATGGAATCAATTTCCGTATCGAATAATTCAATTCGCAGCGGGTTGGCTTCTGTAAGAGGATAGATATCGATAATTCCGCCCCTTACACTAAATTCGCCTGGCGTTGTGACCATTTCAGCACGAATGTATCCCATTTGGACAAAGGTATTTAAAAGATAATCTATATCGATGTCTTCCCCTAATTTTAGCGAGAGCTGATATTGTTTCCACTGTGACTTAGGAGGAACGACTTTTTTCAGACCGGCTATCGGGACAATTAAAATCCCTTTATTATTTTTGCTCCAATGGTTTAATGCCTCTATTCTTTGGGCCTTCAATTCCGGACTCGCAATACTTAGCTCGGCGGCAATTAATTCATTGGCTGGAAAAAGAAATACTTCCTTGTCACTTAGTAGATTAACAATATCATCATAGAGTTTTTGTGCTTGTAATAGATTATGGGTTACAAGCATAATTGGCTTCTGCATTTGTTCGTAAATTGAAGCGGTTAATACTGTTCTTGAGGAACCTGATAAGCCTGCAACCAGTTGTTCCCTTAATCCTTCTTCCACACCGGCAATCACCGAGTGGACATCTTCTTGTTTAAGGAACAGTGACTTTAAACCATCCAAGGTTTCTCCTCCCTTCCAACATATATACTAATGACCCAAAATGGGTTCTTACATTCAAATTTAAATATAATTAACATTTTAATAGTAGAAAATTAAAAATAGAAAAATGCTTTGGATATGATTCCAAAGCTAGTGAATAAGGAAATCGTATTGGTGGTAATCTGGATTCCGTTCTAAAGCTTCCTGGCAGTCTTCACAAATAGCCGAGATGTGAATATCGCCGGATGAGTCATACGCAACCATTTCCTGTCTTTCCTGTTCTGTCAGTTTATGAAGACCAAGGGTTTCGCTGTGTATCGATGCTTTTTCAATAGAACCAAGCTTTGTACCACAATGACGACAATGATAATGAATGGCCACGCCTGTCCCTCCCTAATCTATGATTCCTTAGTAGTATGTACCTGTTGGGAGGAACTTATTCAATTAGATGAACGGACAAGAGATTTGCTTCCATTTCTGTCTTTTTCAATCATATGAAAATATGGCTTGTTACATGAACAATTATTGATTATATTCATTCATTACTTGTAAAAATGGTTTCTCCAACCAAGTTTCACATGCAGCTGCACTCTTTTTAACGGCTTCTTGGGTTAATGGTCTCTCCTCACTACGAAAGTGTCCTAAAACATAATCTGGCACGCTCATTCCTGGAGTAGGACGGTCAATACCTATTCTGATTCGATTAAATTGCTGTGTACCAAGATGTGCCACTGTTGATTTAATACCATTATGTCCACCAGGGCTTCCTTTTTGACGGAGCCTAACTTTTCCGACTGGAAGATCAAGATCATCATAAATAACTAATAAATCTTCCAAATCTATTTGGTAATAATCCATAACAGCTCGAATGGATTCACCTGATAAATTCATATATGTAAGTGGTTTTAGTAATAATACTTTTTCCCCTTTATATACACCCATTCCGTACAGCCCTTTGAATTTAGACTGTGTGAGCGGGATGGAAAATTGCTTCGATAGTTCATCAATTACCTCAAAGCCAATATTATGTCTCGTTTGATCATATTGTTTTCCTGGGTTACCTAAACCAACGATACATTTCATCTTACCCACCTCTTCCGGTTCAGCCAACCTTTTAAATAGTTTTCGAAACATGGTTTTCTCCCATTGTTCATTTATTTATGCGGCAAAAGACGTAACCACAGGTTGGTTACGTCTTTTACTCTTAAATTAAAAAAAGTCTAAGTGTTTTACTTGTCCAGCTCCAGCGCCTAGCCCCTCGGGTCAAATAACCTTCGGCTAAAAAGTCAAAGTGCGGACTTTTTTGCCGAAGAACATTTGCCTGTCGGGGCTGACCAAGGCGCTTCCGCTTTTCTATTCTGGCGTAGTTTCTCTTCCTTCTTCATTAGCCGGATGTCCTTCTTCTTGCTGTTCACCAGAGTTAATTTCCTCTTCCTGTCTTGGAGGTAAGATGGAAGCGACTACTTCATCATCCTCATGGTTGATTGTAAATCCGCCACCTGAAGGAATGTCACCGACCAATACGGTTTCTCCTACTTGCAAGTTCGTAATATCCACTTCTATTTGCTGTGGAATATTATCAGGGGTAGAAGTAATAGATAACTGGTGAACCGGCTGCTGCAAGACACCGCCATCTTTAACTCCTGGTGCCTCACCAACAAGAACAAGTCTCACATCAACATGAATCTTAGATGATTTATCAACTGCTAAGAAATCAACATGAATAATTTCTTTTTTGATAAAATCGCTTTGGACATCGGTTAGGACCACATCCTGTTTTTTTCCGTCCACATCAAGAGAAATGACGCCATTTCTACCTACAGAGCGGATGGTTTTTGTTAAATCAGCTGAACTAATCATTACTGGCTTACTGTCAACCTTTGCCCCATAAATAACAGCAGGGATGTTTCCATTCTCTCTAATTTGCCTTAATGCAGAATGACGGAGTTCCTTCCGTTCCTTTGCTTGTAATACTGTACTCATACGTTTAGTCCCCTTCCTATTCATATCTGTCTATATAAAAATGCCCTAAAATCGGAAGGTCTAAACATTTTTTTGTATTCTTACAAGGTAGGAATTCTGCCTGTATTAAAGCAGGAGCAGGACCTGACTGCTGTGCCAGGTCCTGTTAAAGGACTATTAATCAAACAATGTGCTTACAGACTGCTCTTCGTGTACACGAATAATGGCTTCGCCAATTAATGGCGCGACCGATAGGTTAATAATTTTACTGCTCTTCTTCTCTTCTGGAAGAGCTATAGAGTTAGTCACAACTAATTCTTTTATTTTTGAGTTTTCAATTCTTTCAATTGCCGGTCCTGACAACACAGGATGTGTACAGCAAGCATAAACCTCTGCTGCACCATTCTCAACTAACGCATTAGCAGCAAGTGTAATTGTTCCTGCTGTATCAATAATATCATCAATCAAAATGGCAACTTTTCCTTCTATGTTACCGACAATATTCATGACTTCTGCGACATTTGGTCTTGGACGGCGTTTATCAATGATCGCTATTGGAGCTTTTAAGCGTTCAGCCATTTTTCTTGCTCTAGTTACACCGCCATGGTCTGGAGAAACAATAACGATGTCACCACTTAGATCTTTTGTCTTAAAGTATTCTGATAAAATAGGTACACCCATTAAGTGATCAATTGGAATATCAAAGAATCCTTGAATTTGAGGTGCATGTAAATCCAGGCAGATTACACGAGTTGCACCAGCAGTCTCAACAAGGTTTGCAAATAGTTTTGCTGTAATTGGTTCACGTGCACGTGCTTTACGATCTTGACGGGCATAACCATAGTACGGCATTACAATATTAATCGTTTTAGCAGACGCTCTCTTGAGGGCATCGATCATGATTAATAATTCCATGATATTTTCATTCACAGGTGAACTAGTTGACTGAATGACATACACATCACAGCCACGAATACTTTCTTCAATATTTATTTGAATTTCACCGTCACTGAATCTTGTTACAGAGCTCTTTCCTAATTCAACTCCGATAACTTTTGCTATTTCTCTCGCAAGTGGGACATTAGAATTTAAGCTAAATACCTTTAAGTTCGGATCTAAATATTGATTTGACATGATGGCCCTCCAATTATCAATGCTTATTTCTTTACATTAAGCTTTTGAACATAATTTTCTTTATTCACTTGTTGTGCACGGGCAATAGATAAGGCTTCACCTGGTACATCCTTTGTAATGGTTGAACCGGCAGCCACGTATGCACCCTTGCCAATTGTGACAGGGGCAACTAGATTTGAGTTGCAGCCGATGAAGACTCCATCTTCAATTTTTGTTAAATATTTATTTTTACCATCATAATTGACTGTAATGGAACCACAGCCAAGGTTTACATCACTGCCTATTTCCGCATCACCAATATAGCTTAAATGAGAAGCTTTGCTTCCTTTTCCGAAAACGGCCTTCTTGATCTCCACGAAGTTTCCGATTTTTACTTCATCTTCAATATTAGAATCCGGTCTAATATGTGCAAACGGACCAATATTAACGTGTGAACCAATTGAGCTTTTATGTGCTACTGATTGGCGAATAACTGTCTCATTTCCAATCTCACAAGAATTAATTTCTGAATTTGGACCAATATGACATTCAGAACCGATGATTGTATTGCCTTTAATAATGGTTCCTGGATAGATGACAGTATCCTGTCCGATTTCAACTTCTGTCTCAATGTATGTGTTAGCAGGATCAATAATCGTAACACCATTACGCATATGAACAATATTTGTCCGATTGCGCATAATTCTCTCTGCTTCGGCTAGAGCTACACGATCATTTACACCTAATGTTTCTTCAAATTCATTCGTTTGGAAGGCAGTCACTACCTCCCCTTGCTTTTTAAGAATTTCAATGACATCTGGTAAGTAATATTCCCCCTGGACATTGTCATTGGACACACTTCTTAATGCTTCGAACAATGCTCGATTGTCAAAACAGTATGTGCCTGTGTTAATTTCATTTATTTCACGTTCCGCTTCTGTAGCATCTTTATGCTCAACAATTTTTTCAACTAAGCCTTCTTCATTTCGTATGATTCGACCGTATCCAGTTGGGTTATCTATTTTTGCTGTGAGGATTGTAGCCTTTGCAGATAATTCTTCATGTTGTTTAAAAATTGACTCCATCGTTTCGGCTGTTATTAGTGGCGTATCACCGCAAACGACGATGGTTACACCCTCTTTACCCTCAAGCATACTGCTTGCCTGCATCACTGCATGTGCAGTACCAAGCTGTTGCTCCTGTAAGGCGTAAAGACTGCTGTCACCTAACTGTGATTGCACCATTTCTGCTCCATGGCCAATAATTGTGACCATTTCTTGAACATTTAGTTTCATGATTTGGTCAACGACATGTTGTACCATTGGTTTGCCGCATACTGGGTGTAAAACTTTATAAAGCTTTGATTTCATCCGCGTACCTTGCCCTGCGGCTAAAATCACAGCATAACGATTAGACATGGACAGTCCTCCAATTTACCTTTTTATCCATTAAAAATATTAACGTAAATTGGCTTTGTTTTCAAGGAATGAACGGCATGTGTCTAATTTCATAATATTAAGTTTTTTTAAGGAGGAGAAATTTAGGTAGGGGATTATAAACAAACATTTATGGGTATGGGTATGGATATGGGCAATAAAAAAGAGCCTTACTCAGAAGAAAGGCCCTAGTTGCTAAAATCCTTAGGAAGCTCCGGCTTCTTCAAATTCTACTTCCATTTCGCCTAAACGGTGGTACTCAGCCAAAACAGCTTCTTGGATTTTACCGCGTGTTCCCGAATTGATTGGATGCGCAATGTCACGAAATTCTCCATCTGGAGTACGTTTACTTGGCATAGCTACAAATAAACCGTTGTTTCCGTCGATAACGCGGATGTCATGAACAACAAATTCATTGTCTAATGTGATTGATGCAATCGCTCTCATTCTTCCATCCGTGTTAACCCGGCGTAATCTTACGTCAGTTACTTCCATGTGCTCACACCCTTTTCTTTTGTATAAAAAGCTAGTTTAATAAATTCAACAATTATTTGCATTATCCTTCTTTTATTAAAAAAATTTTTTGAAAATTTAGGGCAAAATAGTGAACTTTTGTAAAAAATGGCTGTTTTTATACTATTTTTGACCTATAAAAAAAGCGCTCGATTATTTCACGAGCGCAATCACTTCGATTTCTACCAATACATCTTTTGGAAGTCGAGCCACTTCTACACAAGAACGTGCAGGCTTATGTGTGCTGAAATACTCACCATATACTTCGTTAATAGCCGCAAAATCATCCATACTTTTAATAAATACTGTAGCTTTTACTACCGTTTCAAAGGAGGCACCTGCCTCTGTTAGGACAGCCTGTAAATTTTTAAACACCTGGTGTGTCTGTTCCTTCACATCACCGGTTACTAAATTCCCTTCAGCAGTCAACGGGATTTGGCCAGAGCTATAAAACAGATTATTTACGATAATACCTTGCGAATAAGGACCGATTGCGGCTGGTGCTTGATTAGTTTGGACTGTTCTCATTTTTAACTCCTCCAGATAGAAAAATAATTTCCTGCTTCTACTTTGATTTTCTTATCTTTTACATCCACATCGGATAGCTGTACAAGCGAAATATACTCATCTACTAAACGCTCTTGTATTTTCTCAGCCTCTACTAACACAGCAATGCCTGCTAATTCGGAATTAAATTCCTCCAGCATGCTGATCATTCCCATAACAGTACCGCCAGCCTTCATAAAATCATCGACAATAAGTACCCGGGAATTTTGCTTCATGCTGCGCTTAGAAAGAACCATAGTTTGAATTCTTTTGGCTGATCCTGAGACATAATTGATGCTAACTGTTGGCCCTTCGGTTACCTTACTATCCCTTCTAACAATAACAACAGGGACATTTAATTGACTGGCAACAGCGTAAGCAAGGGGAATTCCTTTGGTTGCTACTGTCATGACCACGTCAATTTTTGCATCTGCATAGGCAGATGCTATAATCCGTCCAGCCTTTTGCACTACCTGAGGGTCACCCAAAATATCGGTTAAGTATAAATACCCGCCAGGAAGCAGTCTTTCGGGATTGGCAATTAAGTCACATAATTCATTGACAAAAGGCTCAGCTTCTTCCCTGCTGACTTTTACAAAGAATTTTACCCCGCCTGCCGCACCAGGCACTGTTTGTAATGTTCCAATTCCTCTTTGCTCAAACGTTTCCTTCACAATAGCAAGGTCCTCACTAATAGAAGATTTGGCTGATGTATACCGTTCTGCAAAAAAAGTTAGTGGGACAAGCTGACGAGGATGGTCGAGTAAATAATTTGTCATGTCTATCAAACGTTCACTGCGGCGAAATTTCATAAAGAACCCCCAAAACCCGTATATTCTACTTCAAGAATATATTATTGTACGTCTCTAATCAAGCGTATGTCGTTCACCTAACAGTCGTACAGCAAAAACCTGATCACAGAATCCTCTTAACCCATTATAGATTCGGTGCATACGGGAATCATGTTGCACAATCCCAAAAACAGTTGGACCACTTCCGCTCATTAAGACAGCATCTGCTCCGAAGCGCTTCATTTGATCCTTTATCTGGGCAACTTCAGGGTGAAGGTTTAACGTAACCTCCTCTAAGACGTTCCCCATATTACTGCATACCTTTTGATAATCATGCTGGTTAATGGCCTCAATCATCCCTTGAATATCAGGATGTTTCATTCCATTGACATCAAGTCTTCTGTATATTTCAGCTGTTGAAACACCAATAAACGGTTTCGCTAGAATAACCCAGCAAGTCGGTGGTGCAGGAAGCTCAGTAATCATTTCCCCTCTACCCTTTGCTAAAGCCGTTCCACCATATACACAAAAAGAAACATCCGATCCAATTTCTGAGCCCAGCTCAGCTAATTCATCTAAGGTCAAACCAAGATCCCAAAGCTTATTTAAGCCTCTTAAGGTGGCAGCAGCATCACTGCTTCCTCCTGCAAGTCCAGCAGCAACTGGAATCGTTTTTTCAATCGTAATGACAACACCTTTTTTTACCTGAAAGCGGTCCTTTAAAAGCTGTGCAGCTTGATAAGCTAAGTTACGCTGGTCATCAGGTACATAACGATTATGAGATAGAATATGTATTTTATCTTGATTTAATAAGGTGAGTTCCACCCGATCAGCCAAATCGATGGTTGTCATTATCATTTCTACTTCATGATAGCCATCCGGACGTTTATGTAAAACATCTAATGCTAAATTGATTTTGGCCGGTGCTTTTACTAAAAGCTTCACTACGTCCACCTACTTCTATATAATCCACCCCTAAGCGAGTTCTTTGCATACGGGCGCTTTCCGAAAAATCCACATTTTGTCCTATTTTACCACAAAATGATAAATGTAAGACGTCAGTTATCATATATCTTAATAAAATTAAATATTTTATCACTAATTTAACGAAAATATGAGAAAAAAGATAAATAAATACCAGAGGGCAGAACCCCCTGGCAGCTGTGGGACAGATTCGTTTAAACGAAATGCTTATGCATCTTTTTAAGGATTAAAGATGTGAACCTCGATTGACCATTTGTTGCTGGGCAAGTTCCACGGCCCGCTTCACCATATTTCCTGCGTCCTTGGACTTAATACCGCCCCAACCCTCTTTTTGAACCACATCATAAAAACCAAGCTCTTTTGCAAGCTCTACTTTCAGTCGATCGGACATAATTCCTCTTCTCCTGGCCATCTAAACAACCCCTTTCAAACCACAGCATTATTAGTATGGATTAAAAGCATGTTTTGAAAACTAGTAATCAGCGTCATTTAGTTAGTTAAAGACAGCAAAAAGCAGTAAACTTTAAGTTTACTGCCACTCATTGCTTATATACTAACTTAAAGCTACATGTCCTGTTGTTTCATCGTAGAATGTAATTTGAACTGTTTCCGTTAAGACATCCGCATAGCTGTATGAAACACGCTCGAATGAATTTTCATCTTGGTCAAGTTCAATAACAAAAACAGAAGGGTAAGTTTCAGCTAAAACACCGGAACGTTCAATCGTCTTTCTACGTCCTCCATTTGCCTTTAGCAGTAACCTTTTCCCTAAATTTGTGTCGAGAGCCTTTTTAATATCGGCTAAGGTTTTTGGCATTCGGTCCACCTCACTGTGTAAAGTATAACACACTGACATAGTTCTGTCAAACAAAAACATAAATTATATCAGTCCAACAAAAAGATTGTCAATCCTTTTTCTTCTACTTTTTCTCTAAAATTTCAACATTTCTATCGTTACCGTATTGGCCGTGGATTATGTATCACACACAAAAAAATAAGCCCATTAGAATAATGGGTCAGTACTTATTAGTACTTCCTCTTCTCTAATAAGCTTATTCTTCTTCCTCATGGTGCGGCCTGTAGGGCATTCCCGTACGTAATACCCCTTTTGTCTCAATTCCCCCAAGCCCCTTTTCACCAGTTAGTGTATTTCTTAGAACATCCCAAACATTTATTCTCTCCATAAAGGGTGTAAAACTTATTTTAGCAACAATATAAACGGGGTCTAACGCATGAATATTGATCCTGGATGGTGAGCTGGCAAAGTTCGCTCCTGCATGAATGAGGGATTCAAAGTGAGATTGGCAGGCTCCAGCAAAAATAACGAGTTGATCTAAATGAGGAATCTTTTTTCTAGCTTCTCTAACTGTTTGAACGAAATGTTTGGAATGGCGGTAAGCGTTAATATCTGTTATCTTTCCCTTTGCCTTTGAATACGCATCGTGACCTGTGATAACGAGAATATCAGGACGATAATAGTCAATTAATTCACCAATTCTCTCAGGCATTTCCTTTTCATTGCAATGTATTCCGAGCACAGGTATTCCAATCTTTTCGTATAAAGTCATGCATTTTTTTAAATAGGCAGGATCTCCATCTAAATGGAGGACCTTCCCTGGGATTTGAAAGTAATTGCTCGGCTTCACATATCCCCCAGTAGCCTCATATTCTTGTCTTTGCCTTAATAGATCTACATCCTGTTCAAACAGTTTTAATGATTGTTCCTCGAGCGTTCTATATTCTTGTTCCAGTTTCACTCTTTCATTTTGGTCAATACTGACTAAATCAGTGAAAGGTGAATCTGCGATCAGACGAAAATCCTCACCATAAAGGATAGCAACTTTTTGGCCGTTTATATGTTGAATATCAATAACGCGAAATAGAATATCACAGTTATATGATTTTCTACCGACAATATCCATTATTTTTATATTCATTGCCGTCACTCCAATAAGACCAGCAAAAGGGCCTTTTCTAGATAGTTTCTCTTCCTTAGGCTATGCACAGTGCATGGTCATTGTGAAAAGAAAAGCGAATGCGCCTTGGTCAGCCCCGACAGGCAAATGTTCTTCGGCACTAAAAGTCCGCCCTTTGACTTTTAGTACCGAAGGTTATTTGACCCGAGGGGCTAGGCGCTGGAGCTGGACAATTCTCAAAGTCGAATTTTCTTTCTTATTACGTAAGAAAAAGACTCTTTTATAAGAGTCTTAATGGAAGTATGGATATAGTTGATCACTTAACATACCAAATTCCTCTAAGGAAAGTGTCTCACCTCTTCGAGTTGGTTCAACCCCGCTCGCCGATAAAGCAGCAAGAATTTCTTCCTTCTTCTGTTTCCCTTCAGGAAGCTGACTAGTTAAATTATTTAGAATGGTTTTTCTCCTCTGAGCAAAACTCGCTTTTGTCACTTGGAAAAAGAAGCCCTCATCCTTCACACTAACAGCAGGCTGATTTCGCTTAGTTAACCGGATAACAGCTGAATCTACATTTGGCTGTGGAACAAAAACAGTTTTAGGTACGATCATTACCGTCTCAGCTTCTGTGTAATATTGTATGGCAATGGAAAGAGAACCATATTCCTTAGTACCAGGCTTGGCAGAAATTCGATCAGCCACTTCTTTTTGAAGCATACAAACAATTCCACGGATGGGCAGGTGTTCCTCTAGAAGTTTCATGATAATGGGTGTGGTTACGTAATAAGGCAAATTAGCTACCACCATTACATCCTCTATGCCTTGGAATTCCTCTGCCATCATGCTTTGTACATTCGCCTCTAGCACGTCTTTATGAATAACCTTGACATTAGAGTATGGCGACAAAGTATCATTTAAAATGGGTAATAAGCGTTGATCAATCTCAAAAGCCACGACCTTCTTACTCGAGCGGGCAAGCTGTTCGGTTAATGCCCCGATTCCCGGACCAATTTCAATAGCGCCGGAATTCTCACTCAAATCAGCGAAGCTAACAATTTTTTTTAATATATTGGTATCAATCAAAAAATTTTGACCCAGGCTTTTCTTAAATGAAAAGCCATATTTCTCTAGGATAGCCCTTGTTCTCACAGGGGTTGCGATGTCTTTATTCATATTCTTCCTCCCGATGCTGGACAACTTTTATTGCTTCCGCAAATTCCTGTTTGCTAATTTGGAACATCATTAAGCGTTTATGCAGTTGTTTTCCATTGGTATAGCCTATCTTTAAAATCTCTCCCAGCAGCATTCTTCGCTCTTTGGCGCCTTCTCCACCAATTAGACCAGCTGTTAGAAGATCTTCCTGTGTAATGACCTCTGAAGGTGTCTCCCTTAAAATTTGGGCATCCTTCAACGCTTCTCTAATCGCTTCAGGGCTGGCGTGCTCAACCCCTATACCCTTTCCACCCCTTGCAAGCGCAGCTGCCTTTGTCAAAAAGGCATGTTTACAGCCAGGGACACTTTCTGCAATGGTCTTTCTAATCTTCTCACCTGGAAAGTCAGGGTCAGTAAAAATGATGACACCTCTTGTCTCCTGTGCACGTCTTACTTTTTCAATAGTTACTTGATTGACAGCTGAACCATTCGTTTCAATTGTATCCGCATCAACCGCTCGTTTAATGGCAGTGGTATCATCTTTCCCTTCTACCACAATGATTTCTTTGATTTTCATAATAAAAGCCAATTCCTTCGTAATAAAATTAAGAAAAATTGAAAAAAATTTGAAACAATTCTGTAATGTCCATCGTCTATATTATTGAACAGATTCATACACTAAAGTAAAGAAATTAAAAAAAATGACAAAGTATGTATCGATGTAAGTATAAAGAAAAACTCGGAAAAAGCAAAATGCAGAGGAAGGACCCTCTGCACAAAATAAACTACTGTAAAATTTTAATTTTTACCTTCCTGCGGCCCCAACGATAGCAATCCTGGTTAGAGGGCATGAATACATCGATTTTGTATCCTTTTATTGCTCCACCTGTGTCAGCAGCTACAGCATAGCCATAGCCTTCCACATACACCTTCGTTCCTAGCGGGATGATTCTTGGGTCTACTGCAATAATTTTCATGTTCGGATTAGCCCGTAAATTGAGACCTGTTGCCGTACGACCGGAACAACCGTTGCAATTAGCAGTATACGCAGTTGAAGTTACGTAAAACTCTTTACCCGTTTCTACTGCACCACGTGAAACCTGTAAAGCCAGATCCTTCGTTCCGACAGCCACAATTTTATCTTTTTTCTCTTTGAGATTTTGCTCGCTTACTAGTTTCCTAGCTACCTCTTTGCCATTTTCCAGTACCACTTCGTACTTTCTTGACACGAGGCCATGCATTCCTGCACTTAGGACCTTCTCTTTACCTTTTTCTAGACTTTCATCCTTTTTTGTAACCACGGCAAATTGAACTGGTTCTTCCACTACATCGGTGACTTTTTCTACTCGAATGACGTTAACTACACCATTCTTTGAGATGGTTTCTGTTAATGACGGTTCAACTCGGTCAAATTCATTTAGTATAATTCCCTGTTGTGTTAAAAAGTCAGCGACCGTAGCCGAAGTGGTCCAAACTTGTTGTTCTTTACCGCCGTCCACATATGTAAGATGAAAAGCAATTTTTATATCTATATTCATCTTATCTTTTATTGCCGCTTGTGGTTTTGGTGTAACTTGATCATGTCCGTTTAATGCAATTTTCTGCTCTTTTAAGAGCTCAGCCACCGTTTGGGCTGTAGTCCAGATCGTTTTCTTCTCGTTGTCTTTGACAATGTGAACCTTGTTAGCTTGCTTCCAAATGACCTTAAGGTGGTCCTTCACCTCAGTGTTTGCCTTTGGATACAAGTAGTCTTGTGAGCGAAGTGATACATCCATTTCATCTAATAATTCATCGATTGTATCAGCATGTGTTTTCACGACCATCTCTTTGCCATTTAGTGTTATCGCTACTGTATTCTTCGATCCTTCAAAAAACAGAATTCCCAGAGTAGTTAGCAATACTACGAAACTAGCAAAAATAATGACCCATGACCTTCCACTCAAAGACTTGGGAAACAGGTTTTTCATGTTTTGGAATACGATGAAAAACGCCTCCTTTTCTTGGAGAGATTATGGAGAACCTATTGTCGGCTGTCAATCCCTGCATCACCTGTGAAGGTATTTCTAATTATGCACAAAACTAGAAACTTTGCAAAGAAAAACTTCTCGACACGGTTATCCTATGTAGAAAAGGAGACATGTAGAACTTTTTGTTATCAGAAAAAATTAAGACAAGCTTCCCGTCTCTTCGACAAATTCCCTTATCATTTTATGGCGAATACTTTTTTAGCATTTTGTGTCGTTGCATCCGCTACCTCTTCAAATGTCAATCCCTTTATTTCGGCAATTTCTTCGGCGACTAACTTCACATACCCAGGTTCATTGCGCTTTCCTCGATAAGGGTGTGGAGCTAAATATGGACAGTCTGTTTCAATCAACAGCTTGTCTAAAGGGATTTCCGCTGCAACTTCCTTTGGTTTTTTTGCATTTTTAAAGGTAACAGGGCCGCCAAGCGAAATATAGAAATTCATTTTCACACATTCCTTTGCTACTTCTGCACTTCCGCTGAAGCAATGCATGATTCCCCCTACTTCTTCTGCCCCCTCTTCCTTTAAAATATCAACGATATCTGCTGTTGCTTCCCGGTTGTGAATCACAATGGGTAGCTGCACTTTTTTAGCCAGCCTGATTTGTTTACGAAAGACCTCTTTTTGAGTATCCTTTGGAGACTTGTCCCAATGATAATCCAAGCCCATTTCACCAATCGCTACTACCTTTGGATGTGAAGCTAATTCCTCAATCCACAGCAAATCCTCATCTGTCATATCAATGGCATCAACGGGATGCCACCCCACGCAGGCATACAAGAACTCATATTGTTCCACTAATTCCATTGCTCTTGTAATCGTTGGACGGTCAAACCCGACGACCACCATATTGGTAACTCCAGCTTCCTGTGCCCTAGCAATTACTTCCTCTAAGTCCTCATTATATTGATCAGCGTTTAAGTGTACATGTGTGTCGAATAGCATAATTTACACTCCCTCTTTTTTCAACAATACATTCTATTTTTTTATAATTAAGCAGAATTTAGCAAAAATTGTTTCACGTGGAACAAAGAAAAGGAAAAGCGCCAAAATTGGCGCTTTTATTAAACAATTATTTTACCTTGGAACCATTTGGTAACGTTTGATCAACGGTTGCCAGGGAAAGCTGGCCCTCTTTTGATCCTGCTAAGATCATTCCTTGTGACAATTCACCACGAAGCTTAACAGGTTTTAAATTAGTAATGCAAATCACCTTACGTCCCACTAACTCTTCAGGCTTATAATATTGAGCAATTCCAGAAACCACTTGACGCTTTTCGTAACCCAAATCAAGCTGCAGCTTCAAAAGCTTATCTGCTTTTTTAACTGGTTCCGCCTGAATGACTTCCGCGACACGTAAGTCAATTTTCATGAAATCATCTATAGAAATTTCTTCCATAGGATCAGGCTTTTCTTCAACCTTTTCCTTTTCCTTTTCCTTTTCCTTTTCCTCTTTCTTTTCTTCCCCTGCTGGGGCTGGACCTTGCATTTTCGTTTTAATGAATTCTACTTCCTCAGCAATTTCCAGTCTTGGGAATAGAGGTGCCTCTTTTTCAACCTTTGTTCCACTTGGAATCATTCCAAAGGTTTCAAGGCTTTCCCATGTTCTAAGCTCCTCACCATGAATCCCAAGTTGCTTAAAGATTCCACCAGGTGTACGAGTTAAGAAGGGTTGTAAAAGAATGGCCATTCTTCGTAGTGATTCTGCCAAGTGAACCATTACACTCGCAAGCTCACCTTTTTTCTCCTCGTCCTTCGCTAATGTCCACGGTTGTGTTTCATCAATATATTTATTAGTCCTGCTAACTAATTGCCAAATCGATGTTAGTGCAACAGAAAACTCCATTTTCTCCATGGCCTCTTCATACTTTTGAATAGTTTCGTGATTCATTTGTAGCAGTGACTCATCAAATGCCCCAACTGACCCAGTGTACTCAGGAATAACACCATCAAAATACTTTTCTATCATTGCAACAGTCCGATTTAACAAGTTTCCTAAATCATTAGCTAAGTCAAAATTGATTCTTTCAACAAATCCTTCTGGTGTAAAAACACCATCTGCACCGAACGGTACTTCTCTTAATAGGTAGTAGCGAAGTGCATCTAAACCGTAGCGGTCAATTAATGTAACAGGATCAACCACATTCCCTTTCGATTTGGACATTTTACCGTCTTTCATTAATAACCAGCCATGAGCGAAAACCTTCTTTGGTAAAGGCAGCTCAAGCGCCATTAACATGATCGGCCAATAAATCGTATGGAAGCGGACAATTTCCTTTCCAACAAGATGAACATCCGCCGGCCAGTAATTTAAATATTTAGAGTCATTCTCCGTCCCATATCCAAGGGCAGTAATATAATTGGATAAAGCATCAATCCAAACATAAATGACATGCTTTGGATCGCCAGGGACTTTAATCCCCCAATCGAACGTGGTCCTAGAAACCGCTAAATCCTCCAAACCAGGTTTGATGAAATTATTGATCATTTCATTTTTACGAGACTCGGGTTGGATGAACTCCGGATTTTCCTCATAATATTGTAATAACCGATCTGCATACTTACTCATTCTAAAAAAGTAGGATTCCTCTTTGACGAGCTCTACTGTTCGGCCACAATCTGGGCAATTTCCTTCTACTAATTGGCGGTCCGTAAAAAAGGACTCACATGGAGTACAATACCAGCCTTCATATTGATCGAGGTAAATATCTCCTTGCTCCAAAAGTCTCGCAAAAATCTTTGCCACCACTTGCTTATGTCTTTCCTCTGTCGTACGGATAAAGTCATCATAGGAAATATCGAGCTTATTCCACAGCTCTTTAATTCCATCTACAATCCCATCCACATATTGTTGTGGTGTAATATTTGCTTCCTCGGCTTTACGCTGAATTTTTTGACCATGCTCATCCGTTCCAGTTAAGTACATGACATCATATCCGCGCATCCGCTTATACCGTGCCATTGCATCACCAGCAACAGTCGTATAGGCGTGTCCTATATGTAAATTTCCACTTGGATAGTAAATAGGTGTGGTAAGGTAAAAAGTCTTTAGTTTTTCCTCCATTATTTTTCCTCCTCATCAGAAAAGCACAAGCTCTGGGGATAGACAATAATCGGGTAAAAAAGCCTAAACCCCATTAACCCATTATTGCCTTTTTTTCCCGCTTCTATCATCAAAATATACCGAAAAATAAACTTTTGTGCAAGGAGGCGCTTCTTTAGAATCTTTTTTAAAACTATTTTTCCTGCCCCCATAAAACAAATATGATTATCGAATAATATGTTGGATTCAGTATGCTGTTGTAGTATTTTGTCGAAATATGTAGAAATCATGAAAGCAACTATCTGAAAATCCAATAATATTAAAAATCTATATCAATTGTATGAATATTTAGTAAAACCTTATTAAATCAACGTTTGTCTTGTTGGAAAAAATTTTCTATTATTTTTAACATAAAATAATTGACGGATATGGGAAGTACTGGTATTATAAATTTGTAAGAATTTTGTCGAATAATGACGAATAAAAATAGATAAATAATTTCGTATTGATGAGAGGAGATCACTTTAAAATGAAATCTACAGGTATTGTTCGTAAAGTTGATGAATTAGGTCGTGTGGTTATTCCGATTGAATTAAGACGTACTCTTGGTATTGCTGAAAAGGATGCTCTAGAAATCTATGTAGACGATGAGCGTATCATCTTAAAAAAATACAAGCCAAATATGACTTGTCAGGTAACTGGTGAAGTTTCTGATGATAACTTAGCTCTTGCTGGTGGGAAATTAATTCTTAGCCGCGAAGGTGCAGAGCAATTACTAGAAGAAATCAAAAGCAACTTTGAATTAGCAAAATAATAGCTCCGGGCACTTTACGTGCCGGAGCTTTTTTTTATTCAATATGATACACCTGATACACTTCTCTTTTGTTCAGGCCTCGATCTTTGGCTGTTTGCTTAATAGCATCCTTTGAAGAAATATTTTCAACTGACATATAGTGATTGACATGCTCTTCAATAGACAAGGCTTCCCACCAGTTGGTGTCCTCTTCTACCTCTTCTTTTGTTCCTTCAACAATAATACAAAATTCTCCACGAATTTCATCTTTATGTGCCCACTCGATTACTTCTTCAAGTGTTCCTCTAATAAACTCTTCATACTTCTTTGTTAACTCACGGCAAACAGCAATATTTCTATTTCCCAGAACTTCCAGCATAACGGCTAATGTCTCTTTCAGCCGGTGGGGGGATTCGTAAAAAATAATGGTTGCCATTTGTCTCTTTAAGAGGTCTAATTCGGCACGCTTATCTTTTTTGCCGCGATGTAAGAACCCATAAAAATAAAATGGCTGACAAACTATACCTGAGGCAATTAAGGATGTTAACGCGGCATTAGCTCCGGGTAATGGAACAACCGTCACTTGCTCGTTAATTGCTGCCGTAACCAACTCGTAACCAGGGTCAGATATAGCTGGCATACCTGCATCACTTACAAGAGCTACCTTTAAACCTTGTTGTACCTTTTGAATTAGTTTCTCCCCACTCGTTTCCTTATTATGCTCATGATAGCTGACAATCGGGGTGTTAATTTCAAAATAGTTACATAGTTTTTTGGTATTTCTAGTGTCTTCTGCAGCAATCAAGTCAGCTTCTTTTAATATCCTAATCGCTCGGAAGCTCATATCTTCAAGATTTCCAATCGGAGTAGGAACAAGATATAGAATCCCCTTATTTTCTTCATTCTCAAAGCTTTTCTGCTGCCACATGTTCATCACCCGTTTCGCGTATTAAAAACTCGATTTTCTTCTTTCGAGTTAAACTTTTAAAATGATGCTCTGCCCTCAGTGCATCCCCTTTACTATCAAAACTTTTAAAATAGGTTAGCTTTACCGGCCCTCTTCCCCGAGTGTATTTGGCACCTTTTCCTTCATTATGCTGCATCACTCGGCGCTCAAGGCTTGTGGTATATCCGCCATAAAGACTTCCATCCTTACATGTTAGCACATAAAAGAAGTGGTTATTATTCTCCATATAAGATTGCCCTTATTTCCGAGGTGTACTGATCATCATCATCATAAACAAACAGCGGCGGGGAAATTTTTAAGTCAGGGCTGCCATCTTTAATTGCTTCTACTAACAGGGTATTGGCCTCTTTCCCCTTCTTAGGATAGACAAATTGAATTCGTTTCGGCTCAAGTCTGTACTGGCGCATAAGAGTGATGATATCCAATAGTCTGCCCGGACGGTGTACAAAAGCTACCTTTCCTCCCTGTTTCGCTAACTGACTCGAGGCCTTGATCGCATCCTCTAGGGTACAAAGGATCTCATGTCGAGCAATCGCTAAATGTTCATTGGGATTCATTTCATCCTTTGAAGGAGTTGGAAAGTAAGGAGGATTACAAGTAACCACATCAAATTTTCCATATCCTAGCTGCTTTGGTATTTCCTTTATGTCACCATGAATCATATGTAGTCGATCTTGTAGACCGTTATATTCAATACTTCTATTCGCCATATCATATAAACGCTCTTGTATCTCTACACCCGTAATCTTCCCCTTCGTACGAGCACTTAAAAACAACGGAATGACTCCGTTTCCACTACAAAGATCAATAAGATTTCCCTTTTGTATAGGTACGTACACAAACCGAGCTAATAATACAGCATCGAGTGAAAAAGCAAAAACGGAGGGGCTTTGAATAATTCTTAAATTCTCAGCTAGTAAATAATCAAGCCGCTCATCATCTTTTAAGTTAACCACACGTAATCATCCTATCTAAAAATGTATGAAAATAGAGGCTGATTTCGTCAGCCTCTTTCGGTTATTTCTTATTAAGGAAAGAAAGACAAAATAAACAATCGCCTTCCTTACGTAAGCTCCCAAAATGAAGGTTGCAAATATGAAACCCTTCTTGATAAAGACGGGCGAGGTTATCATATCCTTCACCAACATCAAAAGGTTTTACCCCAGGAGATGCTTCAGGGATTATTCCCTTCTTATTCTTTATTTCTTTCTTGTCATCTTCTTCCGTGGTTACATCTAAACGGCGCCTCAGATGTTCATTTTCAAGCTTTAAATAATGATTCTCTTCTAGTATTTCGGCTAGGTGCTGCTTTAATTCTCCTAGCTGCTGGTAAAGATGTCCAATTTGTGTTTCCATATTACTTACTGACTCAAAAATTTCTTTTTTATCCACGTCTTCCACCTCATTAATCTGTGGATTGTATAGAAAAGGCACCTTCTTTAGTGATTTCATCCAAAGTATACTCTAGAACCCGTTCTTGTTCCTTTAGTTCAACCTGAAGCACCCGCTCTAATATATTTAATCCTACTACTTTTCCTGTACCTTGTGGTGTTTCAATGATTTCCCCTAAATCTGGAAGTAGTGCTTTTGCAGATTCATATTCATCATTTTCATATTTGAGGCAGCACATCAACCTGCCACATAAGCCAGAAATTTTGGTAGGATTCAATGAAAGATTTTGATCCTTCGCCATTTTAATTGAAACAGGGTCGAAATCACCTAAAAATGTGGAGCAGCACAGCATCCTTCCACAAGGGCCGATACCCCCAAGCATCTTGGCTTCATCACGTACGCCAATCTGTCTCAATTCAATTCGTGTCCGAAAAATAGCTGCTAAATCTTTTACTAGCTCACGGAAATCTACTCTTCCATCGGCAGTAAAATAAAAGATGATTTTATTTCGATCAAATGTATATTCAACATCCACCAGTTTCATATCCAGCTGATGTTCATTGACCTTTTCATTGCATACTTCATAAGCTTCCTGGGCTGCAAACTTGTTCTCTTCGACAATCATTCGATCCTTTTGGTCCGCAATTCTGACCACCTTTTTTAATGGAAGGACGACATCGTGCTCCTCAACCTGTTTACGAGCAATGACAGCCTTTCCATATTCAACGCCACGGACCGTTTCAACAATGACAAAGTCATCCTTTTGAATAGAGAGGTCTCCTGGATCAAAATAATAGATTTTCCCCGCTTTTTTAAAGCGTACTCCTACAACATCATACAAATGAAGATCCCTCCTGCAATTTTAACACAAGCTGTTCCATCATCAGCTGAGGATTCATATTTGCCTGCAGCTTTCTTTTTGCATCAAGAATAGCTGACATTTGATCCGATATGCGCCGTCCAGATGATTGCAAGGCAAACTGCTTTAACCGCTCGTTTTCTTCTATGAAAACAATTTGCTCCTGCTTATCTAACTGTATATATAGTAAATCCTTAAAAATAAGAAGTAAAAGATCTAAACCACGATTAATTTGTTCTTTTTCTCTAAAGTGTAAAAACCAATCCCCTTGGAGTGTGACCATTGCCTCCAACGGATTTTTTTTTAACACCTCATATAATTTTAACACTATTTTTTGGGCTTGTGCAAACCATTCATCGACATTTAATTTAAGAGCTTCCTCTAAATTATTGGTAAGCTGAGCCAGTAATGGCGCCTTAGTTGGTTTTACGCCGTTTTCAATCAGTTTTTTAACCATCACTTGAGGGGCTAAAGGTTGGAATGCTAATATTTGGCACCTTGAAAGAATAGTAGGCAATATTTGTTGCATTTGCTCCGTTAACAAAAAGGCTACTGTTCCTGGATTAGGTTCCTCAAGGAATTTTAAAAGACTATTAGACGCACTTACACTCATTTTATCAGCATGTGAGATTAAATATACTTTTTTCAAAGATTCTACACCTTTTTTTGCAAACTCTGCTTGTAGATTCCTAATCTGTTCGACTTTAATAGATAGCCCGTCCGGTTCCACAATATGAACATCCGGATGATTTCCATGATTGATTCGCCGGCAATTATTGCAGGATTCACATGGTTTGTAACCATCAATTAGCGCTTCACAATACAGAGATTTTGTTAGCAATATGCCTATTTCCCTTTTACCTGTTCCTCTCATGCCTTCAAATAGGTATGCATGGGCCACTCGATTTTTCACTAAGCTGTTTTTTAGCATTTTTAAGACGGTTGGCTGTAGCTCTTCTAGTTGATCCCATGTTTTGACCAATGTAATCACTCACTTACTGTTTAAGATAGCTTAAGGTATTCATCCAATTAAAAATGTAAGGATTGTTCGATTGGAAGAACGAAAACTGTTGCACCGCCGACTTCTACTTCTACGGGGTATGGAACAAAGGAGTCTGCATTTCCACCCATAGGTGAAACTGGGGATACTAGCTGTTCCCTAGCCCTACAGTTTTCTTTAATAACTTGAAGTGCTCGGTCAACCCGAATATCCTCCGTCCCAATCATAAAAGTGGTGTTCCCCGATTTTAAAAATCCACCTGTACTAGCTAATTTTGTCGCCCTAAAATTATTTTCTATTAAGGCCTTTGATAATCGGTTACTATCTTGATCTTGTATAACAGCAATGATAAGTTTCATGTGGAACACCCTCTCTTCTTAATTTTTCTGCAAAAGTTTTCTTATCTATATTATAACAGGTTATTGTCCTGCTTACATTTGTTATAGACAGGAACATGGGATTAATTCTGATATGTCAAAAAAAGGCCTAACAACTGTAGGCCTTTACTTTGCTAGTTTATCTTTTATCATTTTTACTGTTTGTTCATAGACCTCTTCAACTGTACCAGATGCATCGATACGCACCATTCGATCTGGGAAACGTTCCATTAATAGATAATATCCGTCTCTTACTTTTTGATGAAACTCGAGATTTTCTAAATCTAAACGATTGATCTCTCTTTCTTTATTTTTGTTAATCCGTTTTAACCCTAACTCTGGCTCAATGTCAAAGTAGATTGTTAACTGGGGCATTAACATTTCAATGGCAAACTGGTTAATGGACCATACCTCATCAATTCCAAGGTCCCTTGCATATCCCTGATAGGCTAGTGAACTATCAACAAACCGATCACATAAAACCATTTTCCCTTCCTCTAGAGCAGGTTTTACCTTTTCAATTAAATGCTGTCTTCGTGCTGCAGCATATAGCAAGGCTTCTGTTCTGGGGTCCATAGCGGTGTTCTCTTTGTTTAGGATTACTTTGCGAATTTGTTCAGCAATATCGATGCCGCCAGGCTCTCTTGTCACCATGGCCTCTTTAAAGTGATTAGCGACCATACTTAAAATTGTTGTTTTTCCGGCACCATCGGGCCCTTCAAACGTAATAAACACTCCACTGTTCAAAATAAAACCTCCATATATTAAAAAAGCAAACTACTTCTTATTTTTTATAAATACCTTTACCTTGCCTAGAGTTAGTAAGGAGCCTCCCTGGAATCTTGCTCCTGTTTCTAACAGTCTTTGAAGCTGATTAACCCTCTCATTTGTTATTTCTTCCCCTTTTAACAGGAGTGGAATTCCTGGGGGATAGGGGATAATTGTTTCTGCACAAACAAATCCTATGGCTTCAGCAATAGGTACATCCATTGATTCTAAGTTGTCCATTTCCTTATAAGGGATTGCTAGTCCTGAGACTTTTCGATTACTCATCGTCAGTTTGCTCTTTTGTTCGTGAAAAGGCAAGTCTTTACACACCTTTTTTATTTTTCGTGCAGTCACTTCAAACGGATACCTTTGACCTTCTTTTAATAAGGGAAGAACTAAGAGCACATTATACGGGTCTGCTAATTCTGTATAGACAGCCTCTTCTTCCAATCTCTTTTGAAGCTCAAATCCACTTATGTTACTCCTAGTTTGAATCGTTACTTTTAATAAGTCTCCCTGATGATTGGGGTATGCTAGTACCTTAATTTCAGGAATGTCTGCTAATTCTGCTTTAAAATGCTTAATGCTCTTTTGTAAAGCATCTAAATCTTGCTGTGTGTATGTAGCCAAGTATTTTCTCGCTAAATCGAGTGATGCCATAATTGGGTAAGATGGGCTGCTCGATTGAAATATCTGCAAATAATCCTTTACCTTATTTATATCAACTAAGTGGCCGTTCACATGCAAATATGAACCCATCGTCATAGCTGGAAGTGTTTTATGGGCAGATTGAACGACGATATCTGCACCTAACTGAACGGCTGAAGCAGGAAAAGGATGTCCGATATTAAAATGGGCTCCATGTGCCTCATCAACTAAAACAGGAATGTGATGAAGATGGGCTTCCTTTATAATTCCTTCTAAATCGGAGACTATTCCATAATAATTAGGATACGTCAGAATGATGGCTTTCACGTTTGAATAAAGACCAATTGCCTCTTTTACTGTATCTACATTAACGCATGTAGCTACCTTCCAGTCGTGATCATATTCGGGTTCTAAGAATATTGGTCTTACTTTTGCTAATCTTAAAGCATTTAATACGGATTTATGACAATTCCGCTGTACTAAGACCGTATCATTCTCTCTGCAAGCGGCCATAATCATTGCTAAATTACCTACTGTTGATCCATTTACTAAAAAAAAGCTCTTCCTCGTTTGAAAAAGTTCAGCTAAAAGTTGCTCGGCTTCTAAGATAACACCTTCAGGTGAATGCAAATCATCTAGCCCTGACAGCTCTGTTACATCCATTTTTAATATCTGTTCAAAAAAATGATTTGCTTCGCTTTGAATATTTTGTCCATTTTTATGTCCAGGGACATGAAAAGAAATAGGATTCTTTTTGTTATGTTCAAGCAGTGCCTTAAAAAGAGGCGTATTCATTTGTTTTTTCATCGTATTACTTCCTTTTAAGAGTCTTATTTATTTTAACAAAAAAGTGGTTCCCTTTCCCCTTTCATAGCAAAAAAAATAAAGCCCTTAAAAGGACTTATTAAGAGAAAATCTCTGGTGTGGTAATTTTCCTAAGTTGTTTAAGAAAATATTTATATCTTGGATCATTTGTATCTGTTTGTATTAAATCACTTTCACAATCCGTACAGATAAAAGAAGTATATAGATGTATGCCTTTCGGTTTAAGATTCTCACAAATAACGCACGTTTCCTCGTAATGACTATGTGCTAAAAATGAACTCAAGCCCTCCACCTCCATACATCCATTCTGTCCCTCAATTCATATTTGTATACAATTTTTTGAATAATCATCTCGAATCCATCCTGTAATATACTATGTAGAAATGTTGAAATGGGTGTATGTCTATAGGCGATTTCTTTTAAAACACTTCGTACTTTTTTACTTAAACACGACTGTTTTCATTAAAGCACAAAAAAGACAACCATTTTCAGGTTGTCTTTTAAATTGCCTGGCAACGTCCTACTCTCACAGGGACTTTCGTCCCAACTACCATCGGCGCTGAGAAGCTTAACTTCCGTGTTCGGTATGGGAACGGGTGTGACCTTCTCGCCATAGTTACCAGACTATTTTATTAGAGAGATCGTTCTCTCAAAACTAGATAATGCAGAAGAAGTGTTTGTAAACTACGAGTTCGCTTTAAAACTTGGTTAAGTCCTCGAACGATTAGTATCAGTCAGCTCCACATGTTACCACGCTTCCACCTCTGACCTATCAACCTGATCATCTTTCAGGGTTCTTACTAGCTTGACGCTATGGGAAATCTCATCTTGAGGGGGGCTTCATGCTTAGATGCTTTCAGCACTTATCCCGTCCGCACATAGCTACCCAGCGATGCCTTTGGCAAGACAACTGGTACACCAGCGGTGCGTCCATCCCGGTCCTCTCGTACTAAGGACAGCTCCTCTCAAATTTCCTGCGCCCACGACGGATAGGGACCGAACTGTCTCACGACGTTCTGAACCCAGCTCGCGTACCGCTTTAATGGGCGAACAGCCCAACCCTTGGGACCGACTACAGCCCCAGGATGCGATGAGCCGACATCGAGGTGCCAAACCTCCCCGTCGATGTGGACTCTTGGGGGAGATAAGCCTGTTATCCCCGGGGTAGCTTTTATCCGTTGAGCGATGGCCCTTCCATGCGGA